>DATGDE010000337.1:0-5095 GCA_035311125.1 Gemmatimonadales bacterium | reverse complement strand
TACCCGGCCATCGGGTTCCTGTCGGGATCGATGAAACCTGGCCGGGGATCGTGGTTCACCAAGGACGTACCACGCTGCGTCCGATGTAACGGCCGGGCTCTTGTGCCCGGCGCCCGCGTTCACAACCCTTATCCAGCTTTTTCTTCACTCCGATGAGGCGCATTCACTCTCTCCTCAGTGCCCGGCCCGTTCCGTCGATCTCGAAGGCTCGATTTCGTGAATCGGAGACCATGGTGACAACCCTCAGGCGGGTCGCGTGGCTGTTCGTGCTGGCTGCGTGCCAGAAGGCCTCTCCCGCCGCGCCCCCGCCCCCGCAGGTCACGGTGGTGACGGTCGAGCCGCAGGAAGTGCCCGCCAAGTTCGAGTGGGTCGCCCAGGCCGAGGCGTCGAAGCGGGTCGAGGTGCGGGCGCAGGTGTCGGGGGTGATCGTGGCGCGACCCTACGTCGAGGGCACCGACGTGAAGAAGGGCACGGTGCTCTTCCGGATCGACCCGCGCACCTACGAGGCCAACTACCAGAGCGCGCGGGCCCGGCTGGCGCAGAGCCGGGCGACGCTGACGAGTGCCGAGCGCAACCTCTCGCGGCTCGAGCCGCTCCTGGTCGAGCGAGCCGTGGCGCAAAAGGACGTGGACGACGCACGCACGGCCGTCGAGCAGGCCCACGCCGAGGTTCAGGACGCGCAGGCCGCGGTCGACGCCGCCAAGAAGAGCTACGAGGACACGTTCGTGCGAGCCGAGATCAACGGCCGGGCCGGGCGGGCGCTCATGGTGCTCGGTGCTCTCGCCTCCGGCCCCACCGACCTGCTCACCACCGTGGAGCAGGTGGACCCGATCTACGTGTTCTTCAGCCCGTCGGATCAGGAGGTGCTCCGCTGGCGGCGGGACATCGCGGCCAAGCGACTGATCGTGCCGCCCGGGGTGCTGGACGTACAAGCCACGCTGGCCGACGGGAGCGTGTTCGCCTACACCGGCAAGCTCAACTTCGTCGACCTGGCGCTCCAGCCCTCGACCGGGGCTCTCCAGCTCCGCGCCGAGTTTCCCAACCCCCAGCACACCCTCCTGCCGGGCCAGTTCATGCGGGTGCATCTGCTCGGCCTGAAGCGCAGTGAGGCGATCCTGGTGCCGCAGCGCGCGGTACAGCAGGGGCTCAACGGCGCGTTCGTCTACCTCCTGGGAGCGGGGGACACGGTGTCGGCCCGGGACGTCGTCGCGAGCGAATGGGCCGGGTCGCAGTGGCTGATCGAAAGCGGCCTGAAGCCGGGGGATCGGGTGGTCGTGGACGGGACGCAGCGGGTCGCGGCCGGCCGGCCGGTCCGCGCGACGGCGTACGACCCCGGGACCGACACCACCGTCAGGGCGCGAACGGACAGCGCCCCCGTGGCGCCGCCCTCGGCCCCGCCGCCGATCCGGGACAAGCGATGAGCGACGCCCCGGAGATCCGGTACTTCTTCATCCGGCGGCCGATCTTCTCGGCCGTCGTGGCGATCGTGATCGTCCTGCTGGGCTTGTTCGCTCTGGTGACGCTGCCGCTCAACCGCTATCCCCAGATCACGCCGCCGGTGGTGCAGGTGACCGCGACCTACCCGGGGGCGACGGCGGAGGACGTGGCTCAGGCGGTCGCGGCGCCGATCGAGCAGCAGCTGTCGGGCCTCGCCGGCCTGCTCTACTTCAAGTCGTCGAACTCGAGCGACGGGACGATGAACCTGTCGGTCTACTTCGACATCTCCCGGAACGTGGACCTGGCGGCGGTGGACGTGCAGAACCAGGTGGCCCTGGCGCAACCGCAGCTTCCGCAGGAGGTCGTCCGCCAGGGGATCACGGTCAAGAAGGCGCAGACGGACATCCTGCTGGTGGCGGCGCTCCAGTCGGACGACCCGCGCTACACGGCCGAGTATCTCAGCAACTACTCGAAGATCTACGTCGAGGACGAGCTCAAGCGGGTCCCGGGCGTGGGCGACGCGCTGACCTTCGGCCAGCTCGAGTTCTCGATGCTGCTGAGCCTGGACCCCGACCGGATGGCCCAGCTCGGGCTCACGGTCGGGGACGTCGCCGCGGCGGTGCAGGAGCAGAACACGACCAATCCCGCGGGGCGGATCGGGCGGGAGCCCGCGCCGCCGGGCACCCAGCTCACGATCCCGGTGACCACCGTCGGCCGGCTCAAGAGCCCGGCCGAGTTCGAGAACATCATCGTGCGGGCGCGCCCAGACGGGTCGCTGGTGCGGGTGAGCGACATCGGACGCGTGATCCTCGGGGCCCGCAACTACGACCTCGTCGGGCGGGTCAACGGCAGGCCGATCGCGAACATCCTGGTCTACCTGCGGCCGGGCGCGAACGCGCTGGAGGTGAAGAAGGCCCTGGTGGCGCGGCTCGACCAGCTGTCGCAGACATTCCCGCAAGGCGTGCACTGGGGCATCGTCTTCGACACCACCCCGTTCATCACGGCTTCGATCGGCGAGGTGATCACGACGCTGTTCGAGGCGATGGCGCTGGTCACGCTGGTGGTGTTCGTGTTCCTGCAGAGCTGGCGGGCGACGCTCATTCCCGTGCTCGCGGTCCCGGTCTCGATCATCGGCACGTTCTTCGGGCTCCAGCTGCTCGGCTTCTCGATCAACCTGCTCACGCTGTTCGGGCTGGTGCTCGCGATCGGCATCGTGGTGGACGACGCCATCGTCGTGATCGAGAACGTGGACCGCATCATGGCATCCGAGGGCGTCCCGCCGGCGGTCGCGGCGGACCGCGCCATCCGCCAGGTGGCGGGGGCGCTGATCGCGATCGTGCTGGTGCTCTGCTCGGTGTTCATCCCGGTGGCGTTCCTGGGCGGGATCACCGGGCTCATGTACAAGCAGTTCGCCATCACCATCGTGGTCTCGGTGGTGATTTCGGGGATCACGGCGCTGACGCTCACGCCGGCCCTGTGTGCGCTGCTGCTCCGGCCGGAACACACGGCCCACAAGCCGCGCTTCTTCGACTGGTTCAACCGGGGCTTCGACCGGCTGCGGGAGGGCTATCTGAGCGCGGTGGGGCGGGTGCTGCTCCGCCCGGCCACGTTCCTGGCCTGCTTCGCCGTGATGGTGGCGCTGATCGTGGTGCTGCTCCGGCGGGTGCCCACGGGCTTCATCCCGACGGAGGACAAGGGATACTTCGCGATGATCGTGCAGCTGCCCGACGGGGCCTCGCGGCAGCGGACCGACCAGGTGGTGGGCCGCATCGAGAAGTTCCTGGGGGAGCAACCCGCCATCAAGAACGTCGTCTCCCTGGTGGGGCTCAACTTCCTGCTCGGGGCCAATCAGACCAATTCGGCGACCGTGTTCGTGCTGCTCAAGCCGTGGGACCAGCGGACGGGGGCCGCGAACCAGCTCGACGCGGTGCTGCAGAAGACCAACGGCTTTCTCTTCTCGCTGGCGGACGCGCAGGCGTTCGCGTTCAATCTGCCCGAGATCCCCGGCCTCGGCTCGACCGCGGGCCTGGAGATGAACCTCCAGGACCGGGGCGTGAACGACATCCGGCGGTTCGCCCGCCTCGCCGGGGACTTCGGCACCCAGGCCAACGCGCTGCCGGAGGTGGGCGGCGTGCTGCCCCAGATCCGGGTCAACGTGCCGCAGATCTTCGTGGACGTGGATCGTGCCAAGACCAAGGCGCTGGGCGTCTCGCTCACGGGCCTGTTCCAGACCCTGCAGGCGTTCCTTTCCACGCTCTACATCAACGACTTCAACCTGTACGGCAAGACCTACCGGGTGCAGGCGCAGGCGCAGGCCCGTTTCCGGGAGAAGCCGGAGGACATCGGCCGGTTCTACGTGCGCGGCAACCAGGGCGTGATGATCCCGCTTTCCACGCTCGTCCGCACGCGGCTGCAGGGCGGGCCGAGCCTGGTGACGCGGTTCAACGGCTTCACCTCCGCGCTGGTGACGGGGGCCCCGAAGCCCGGCTACAGCTCGGGGCAGATGCTGGACGCGGTGGACCGGCTGATGCGCGCGCAGTTCGTCCCCCAGGGCGTCGGCTACGCGCTCAGCGGGCAGTCGTTCCAGGAGCGGGCGTCGAGCGGCCAGGGGACGCTGGTCTTCGTGCTCGGCATCGTGATGGTGTTCCTGGTGCTGGCGGCCCAATACGAGAGCTGGTCGATCCCGTTCGCCGTGATGCTGGGCGTGCCCTTCGGCATCTTCGGCGCCCTCCTGGGCGTGTGGCTCCGCGGCATGCCGAACGACGTCTACTTCCAGATCGGGATGGTCGTGGTCGTCGGGCTGGCGGCCAAGAACGCCATCCTGATCGTGGAGTTCGGCAACGAGCTCCGGGCCCAAGGGCTCTCGATCCGGGATGCGGCGATGGAGGCGGGGCGAGAGCGCTTGCGCCCGATCCTGATGACCTCGTTCGCGTTCATCCTGGGCGTGCTGCCGCTCGTCCTCGCGTCGGGGGCGGGGGCCGCGAGCCGGCACTCGATCGGCACGGGCGTGTTCTTCGGGATGCTCTTCGCGACCACGATCGGCGTGTTCTTCATTCCGCTCTTCTTCGAGGTCATCCGGGCGCTGAGCGAGCGGGGACTCGGCGGCGCGGCGGCGCCCGCGCCGGAGCCCGCCGGCGCCGGCTCGACGCCGGCGGCGGGCGGGGAGCGGTAGCGTGCGGTCGCTCCTGGCGGTCGTGTCCGCGGGGCTCGCGGGCGCCTGCGCGATCGGCCCCTCGTACCACCGGCCGGATGCCGGCGTGCCGGACGCGTGGCGTCCGCCGTCGGCCACGGCCGACTCGCTCCGGCCCTTCTACGATTCGCTCCGCGCGAGCGCGGAGTCGGCGGCGGCCCGGCCGACGGTGTCGCCCGACTCCGTGGCGAATCTCGACTGGTTCGACCTGTTCCAGGACCCCGAGCTGAGGCGCCTGGTGGCGACGGCGCTCCAGCAGAACCGCGACATCCGGGTGGCGCTCGCGTCGATCGACGAGTTCCGGGCGCAGTACGGGGCGACCCGGGGCGCGCTCCTGCCGCGGCTCGACCTGAACGGCCAGGGCGGCACGGAGAAGATCGTGATCGGGTCCCTGGGCACGTCCCGGTTCGACGTGCTCCGGGCGACGGCCGACCTTCAGTGGGAGATCGATTTCTGGGGCCGCGTCCG
>DATGDE010000336.1:0-7002 GCA_035311125.1 Gemmatimonadales bacterium | reverse complement strand
AGCAGCGTGCGGATGTGGGAGCCGTCCACGTCGGCGTCGGTCATGATGATGACCGTGTGGTAGCGCAGCTTCTCGATGTTCTTCTCGGTGCTTACGCCCATTCCCAGCGCCGTGATCAGCGTGCGCAGCTCGACCGAGGTCAGCACCTTGTCGATTCGCGCCCGCTCGACGTTGAGGATCTTGCCGCGCAACGGCAGGATCGCCTGGAAGCTGCGGTCGCGCCCCTGCTTGGCCGAGCCGCCGGCGGAGTCGCCCTCGACGAGGTAGACCTCGCACAAACTGGGGTCGGTGAGCGAGCAGTCGGCGAGCTTGCCGGGGAGCATGCCGCTGTCCAGCGCGTTCTTGCGCCGTACCAGCTCGCGCGCCTTGCGGGCCGCTTCGCGGGCGCGGGCCGCGCTGACCGCCTTGGCGATGACCGCTCGGGCGACGCTCGGGTTCTTGTCGAGGAAATCCCCCAGCGCTTCGTTCACCACGCTCTTGACGATGCCCTCGACCTCCGAATTGCCGAGCTTCGTCTTGGTCTGTCCCTCGAATTGCGGGTCCTTCACCTTCACGTGCAGCACCGCGGTCAGCCCTTCGCGGATATCGTCGCCCGTGAGGGTGAAGTCCTCCTTCTTCAAGAGTCCGTCCTTCTTCGCCCACTCGTTGATGGTGCGGGTGAGCGCCGCCTTGAACCCGGTGAGGTGGGTGCCGCCCTCGTGGGTATTGATGTTGTTGACGAACGAGAAGGTGTTCTCGTTGTAGCCGTCGTCGTACTGAATGGCCCCCTCGACCTCGACGCCCTCCCGCGTGGCCTCGAAGCTGATCACCTTCTGGTGCAGCGGCTTGCGGCTGCCGAGCAGCCACTTCACGAACTCGACCAGGCCGCCCTTGTAGAGGTAGGTCTCCTGCTTCTTCGAGCCCTTCCGCTCGTCGGTGAGCGTGATCTGCAGGCCCTTGTTCAGGAACGCCAGCTCGCGCAGCCGCGTGGCGAGCGTCGCGAAGTCGAACCGGGTTTCGGTGAAGATCGAATCGTCGGGAAGGAAGGTGACGGTGGTGCCCGTACCCTTCGCCTTCCCGATCACCTCGAGCTTCTTCTTCGTGTCGCCGCGCTCGAACGCCATGTGATGGCGCTTGCCGTCGCGGTCCACCCACACCTCGAGCTTCTTCGACAGGGCATTGACCACCGAGACGCCCACGCCGTGCAGGCCGCCCGACACCTTGTAGGTGCTCTTGTCGAACTTGCCGCCGGCGTGCAGCACGGTGAGCGCCACTTCGACGCCCGGCTTCTTCTCGGTCTTGTGGATGTCGACCGGAATGCCGCGGCCGTTGTCCACCACCGTGATCGAGTTGTCCTCGTGGATCGTCGCGTCGATCTTCGTGCAGTAGCCCGCGAGCGCCTCGTCCACCGAGTTGTCCACCACCTCGTACACGAGATGGTGCAGCCCACGGCCCGATACCGAGCCGATATACATCGCGGGACGCCGCCGCACCGCCTCCAGGCCCTTCAGGACCTGGATCGAATCGGCCTGATAGCCGCCGTTGCCGTCGTGCTTCTCGGAGGGGGTCTTCTTCGATTTCGCCATGGGGTTCCGTGCTAGAGCCAGCGGATCGTCTTGATCCGGCCCGCCCCGCGGCCCGCGTTCACGCGCGCCATCAGGTCGGGCATCATGAGCTGCAATTCGTTTCTCCAGGCGCTCGTCGCCACGCGCACGAACAGTGTGCCGTCGGGCGCGACGCTCTCTGGCGTCGTCACCGCCGCGATCTGGGGCCCCACGAGGTCCGCCCATCCCGTGATCACCTGGGCCTGGGCGATGCGGGCCCCGAGCCCGGAGCGGGTGAGGTAGCCCTGCAATGCTTCGCCCACGGCAGTCGGGGCGTTCTTGCGGACGCGTTTCTCGGTCATTCGGAGAGGCTTCGAGGTGGTCTCGGAAAGCCCTTCCAAAATACCCGGAAATTATTGTCAGGTCAAGACTTAGTTGCGGTGGGGGGGAGCCGGATTTGATGCGCTGACAAGGGCTTGGCGGCGCTCTCAGGGACCCTTGACGACGACGAACGTGTCGAGCCCGCCCACGAAGCCCGTGATGTCACGCGCGGTGAATCGCACCGATACCCGGTCGCCCAGCACGTGACCGCCCGGGACGTCGGCGCGGAAGGTGGCGAGGAAGGTCTGGTCGAGCAGCCCGTCCGCGCCCAGTGGCGGCGCCGAGTCGATCGAGAGCCAGACCGAATCGATGCCGTCGACGTCCTCGGCGCGCAGCGTGCCGGTGAGCGTGTCGGGCGAATGCACGGAGTCCTCGGCCAGCGTGATGGTCAGCCGGGGCGGTCCGGGGCGATCGCGGTCGGTCTGACAGGCGAGCACGGCCAGCGCGGCGCCGGCCGCGAGCGCGACTGCCCGGGGAACCCAGCGCGTCATCCCCCCTCGAACCGGGGAGGCCGCTTCTCCAGGAATGCCTGCGTCCCTTCTTTCATGTCGGTCGTGGCCGCGAGCAACCCGAAATGGTTCGCCTCGAGCAACAGTCCCTCGTCCAGCGTCATCTCGAACCCCTGATCGACCGCTTCCAGGCAGAGCCGGACGGCGAGCGGGGCCATGGCCAGGATACCCCGCAGCAGCTTCTCGGATTCGGCCGGCAGCTGCGCCGCCGGCACCACCCTGTTGACCAGTCCGATGCGGTAGGCCTCCTGGGCGTCGATCATCTCCCCCGTGAGGATCAGCTGCAGCGCGATGCCCTTGCCGACGAGCCGCGGCAACCGCTGCGTCCCGCCATACCCCGGGGCGATGCCGAGTTTCACCTCGGGCTGGCCGAACTTGGCCGTGTCGCTGGCGATGCGCAGGTGGCACGCCATGGCCAGCTCGCACCCACCCCCCAGCGCGTAGCCGTTCACCGCCGCGATCACGGGCTTGCCGCACGTCTCGATCCGGCGCAACACCGCCTGGCCACGCATCGCCCGGGCCTTGCCGTCAAACGGTCCCTGGCGCGACAGGTCTCCGATGTCGGCCCCGGCGATGAACGCCTTCTGGCCGGCGCCGGTGATGATCGCACCCCGGATCTCGGGCGTGGTGGCGATGCGCTCGGCGGCATCGGCCAGCTCGGCCATCACCTCGTCGTTGAGCGCGTTCAGCTTGTCGGGTCGGTTGATGGTGACGAAGGCGATACCGTCACGGGATTCGAACAGCAGGGTCTGGTAGGTCATGGGGCAATGCTAATGGCCGCAATCCGCAATCCGCAATCCGCCATTAGCTTTTGCCCATGGCCGTCCAAGCGATCACTTGGGCTCCTTCGGGCGCCGTCCGCATCGTCGACCAGCGCGCCCTGCCGGGCGTGCTCGTGCACCGCGACCTGGAGGACATCGGCGCGATGGCCGACGCGATCCGGTCGTTGCAGGTGCGCGGGGCTCCCCTGATCGGCATCGCCGCGGCGATGGGGCTCGTCGCCGGACTGCGCGACGCACGTGGCGCCTCCCGGGACGAGTTTCTCGCCCGTGTGGATGCGGCCGCGGCGCTCCTGGCCGATACCCGGCCGACCGCCGTCAACCTCCGCTGGGCCCTCGGGCGGATGAGCGCGGTCGCGCGCCGCACGCCCGGAGCGGCCGCGGCGGTGTGGGAGCGCCTGCATGCGGAGGCGTGCGCGATCTGGGACGAGGATCGCGCCATGTGTCGCCGCATCGGCGAGTCGGGACTGCCGCTCGTTCCCGACGGGGCCAGCGTGCTCACCCACTGCAACGCCGGTGCGCTGGCCACCGGCGGCATCGGTACCGCGCTCGCCCCGATCTACCTTGCCTGTGAGGCGGGGCACCGCGTGCACGTCTACGTGGACGAGACCCGGCCCGTGTTGCAGGGGGCCCGCCTGACGGCCTGGGAGCTGATGCAGGCGGGAGTGCCCTGCACGCTGGTCCCCGACGGAGTGGCGGCCAGCCTCATGCACGCGGGTCGCGTCAGTCTGGTCCTGGTCGGCGCCGACCGTATCGCCAGGAACGGCGACTTCGCCAACAAGATCGGCACGTACCCGCTCGCCGTGGTGGCGCGCCACCACGGCGTGCCGTTCTACTGCTGCGCTCCATCCTCCACCATCGACGCCAGCGTCGCGGACGGAGACGCGATCCCGATCGAGGAGCGTGCCGCTGACGAGGTCACGACGCTGGCCGGGACGCCAGTCGCGCCGACCGGCGTGGCGGTCTTCAACCCGGCGTTCGACGTGACGCCCGCTGGCTTCGTGACCGGCTTCGTCACCGACCGCGGCGTGCTCCAGCCGCCGTTCGAGCGGTGAAAGCCGTCCTCGCCCTCGATCAGGGCACGACCGGTTCGACCGCGCTCGTGATCGGTGAGAACGGAGCCGTGCTGGGCCGTGGATACCGGGAGCTGCCGCAGCATTTCCCTGCCCCCGGCCTGGTCGAGCACGACCCGGACGACATCCTGCGCGTGACGCTCGAGGCGGCACGGGAAGCGGTCGCGCACGCCGCCGTCGTACCCGACTGCATCGGCATCACCAACCAGCGGGAAACCGTATGCGTGTGGGACCGCGCGAGTGGACGGCCGCTGCACCGGGCGATTGTGTGGCAGGACCGGCGCACGGCGTCGCGCTGTGCGAGCCTCGCCGCCGGCGCCCAGGGCGCCGCGATCCGCAAGCGTACCGGACTCGTGCTCGATCCGTATTTCTCCGCCACGAAAATGGAATGGCTGATGGAGCACGTTCCCGAGCTGCGGGCGCGGGTCGAGGGCGGGGACGCGGTGTTCGGCACGGTGGACGCGTGGCTCGTGTTCCAGCTCAGCGGCGGGGCCAGCTTCGCCACCGACCATACCAACGCCTCGCGCACCATGCTCTACGACCTCACTGCGGGAGACTGGAGCGCCGAGCTGCTCGGCCTGTTCGGCGTGCCGCGCGAGGCCCTGCCCGAAGTACGCCGCTCGAGCGGCGACTTCGGCGTAGCGTCGGCACGGCACTTCGGCGTCGAGATCCCCGTCGCCGGCGTCGCCGGCGACCAGCAGGCCGCCCTGTTCGGTCAGGGATGCTGGGGTGCGGGACAGGCGAAGAACACCTACGGGACCGGCGCTTTCCTGCTGCTCCACACGGGCGCGCACCCCGTCGCGTCGGCGCATGGGCTCCTCAGTACGGTCGCCTGCGACGCCGTGGGAGCGCCGGCCTTCGCGCTGGAAGGCAGTGTCTTCATCGCCGGGGCGGCGATTCAGTGGCTGCGCGATGGCCTCCAGATCCTCGCGGCGGCCGCGGAATCGGAGCAACTCGCCCGCGACGTACCGGATACGGGCGGTGTCTACTTCGTTCCCGCCTTCGTCGGGCTCGGCGCGCCGCACTGGGAAGCCGGCGCGCGCGGCACGATCGTCGGCCTGACCCGGGGCACTGGACGGGCCCACCTCGTGCGTGCGGCCCTTGAAGCGATGGCCTTCAGCACACAGGAAGTGCTGGACGCCATGACTGCGGATGCCGGACTCGCGCTCACGGAGCTGCAGGTGGACGGCGGGGCGGCCGCCAACGACTGGCTGATGCAGTTCCAGGCCGACCTGCTGGGCGTCCGAGTCGCGCGTCCCGACCTGGTCGAGACGACCGCACTGGGGGCTGCCGGGCTCGCGGGGCTGGCGTCGGGGGTGTGGGGGCGTGCGGAGGACTTTCTCGCCGGTCGCCGCTTCGACCGCTTCGACCCGCGGCCGGAGGCCGCCGGGACGCGGGCGCGCGCGGGAGAGTGGCGGCGTGCGGTCCAGGCGGCGAAGCAGTGGGCCGCGGCGGGGAGGGCGCCGGCCACATGAGGCCGTTGATCGCCGTCGTCGGCGGTTCGACGTGCAGCGAGGCCGAAGCCGATCTCGCCGAGGAAGTCGGGCGCCGGCTGGCCGGGGCAGGGGCGATGGTCGTGTGCGGTGGCCTCGGGGGCGTGATGGAAGCAGTGGCGCGCGGTGTGCGGGCCGCCGGCGGGCTGACTATCGGCGTGCTGCCGGGGACCGATCCGCACGACGCCAATCCCTTCGTCGACGTGCCGCTCACGACCGGGATGGGCGAGATGCGCAATGCCCTGATCGTGCGCGCCGCCCGAGCCGTGATCGCCATCGGCGGCGGGCACGGAACGCTGTCGGAGGTCGCGCTGGCCCTGCGTATCGGCACCCCGGTCGTGGGGCTGCGGGATCGTTTTCAGGGAATCGACCTGCCCCGCGTCGGAGACGCGGCCGGGGCGGTGGCCTGGGTGCTAGAGCATTCGGGGTGAACCCCGCACACCGTCTTCATTTCGCCTTCATAGAGGCTTACCATACTTCCAGCGGGTTCCGGAGGGGTGCCGGAGCAGCACGTGCGAAAGGCGGTATAATCAAGCTATGAAAGCCGGTATGAAGTTCGCCCTCGGGGCGGCCCTGATCGTCGGCTCGGTAGGCTACCTGATGGCCTCCGGGATCAAGGAGACAGGACAATACTTCCTGACGCCGAGCGAGCTGTCGCGGAAGCTTGCCAGCGATCCCACGTTCTACGACGTGGGCATGAAGGTCGGGGCGAACGTCGTCCCCGGGAGCGTCACCCGCGACGTCGCGGCGCAGACGATCGCCTTCCGCATCACCGACGGCACCGCGACCTACCCCGTGATCTATCACGGGCTGGCGCCTGACACGTTCAGCGACAGTGTCGAGGTGGTGGTCGAGGGCAGGCTGCAGCGCGACGGCGTGATTCACGCGACCGACGTGCTCGCGAAGTGCGGTTCGCGTTACGAGTCGGTGCCCAAGGCCTAGCGGATGACACTGCTCGGCAACCTCGCGCTCTGGGTGGCCTTTCTGCTGGGCGCCTGGGGCGGGATCACCGGCTTTTTGGGTGGTTCGCGGGCCCGCAACGACTTGATCACGAGCTCCCGTCATGCGGTGTACGCCATGTGCGGGGCGTTGCTGATCGCCGCGATATCCCTCGAAGTCGCGCTGTTCCGCCACGACTTCAACGTCGAATACGTCGCCGCCTACACCAGCCGCAACCTGCCGACCTTCTATATCTGGTCGGGGCTGTATGCGGGACAGAAGGGCAGCCTGCTGTTCTGGGCGAC
>DATGDE010000335.1:0-2992 GCA_035311125.1 Gemmatimonadales bacterium | reverse complement strand
GCGAAGAGCAGGGCGGCGAGCGTCAGGGAGACGAGGTTCAGGCTTCCGGGCGTGAACGGCGCGAGGACCATGGTCCCCAGGGCGAGACGCCACCACTGGCCACGCCTCTCCCGCGCCGCCACCGGCAGCATCAGGCCGACGAGCCGCTCTTGATGTACGGGATCAGGGCCAGCTGGCGCGCGCGCTTGATGGCCGTCGCGAGCTGCCGTTGATGCCGCGCGCACATTCCGGAGAGTCTGGAGGGCAGGATCTTCCCGCGCTCCGTCAGGAACCGGCCCAGGGTCCGGTCGTCCTTGTAATCGAGTACCCGGACTCCCGACTCGCACACGGGGCAGGTCTTCGCCGGCCGCCTCATGCTTCCTCCTCCTCGAGCTCCAGCTCTTCGGCGACCACCGGGGGCGTTACGGGCATCGGCTTCGGCGGCTCGCCCTCGTTCAGGACGATCAGGTAGCGCAGCACGGCCTCGTCGAGCTTCACCGCCCGCTCGTACTCGGGCAGCAGATCGCCCGTCGCCTCGAACTGGGTGACGACGTAGTAGCCGGTTTCCTTCTTCTTGATGGGGTAGGCGAGGGCGCGTTTGCCCCAGTGATTGGAGCCCGAGACGACACCGCTCCCGTCCCTCGTCAGGAGCGCGTTGAACCGATCGAGCTTCTCGTTGATCGCCGGTTCTTCCAGAGCACTATCGAAGATGTAGACGGTCTCGTACCGACGCAGCATGACACCTCCCTTTGGTCGTGGATGACCCGGCACTGGTGCGGCGCCGAGTAGGGGATATGTGAGCGGGGAAGATAGCGGAGCGGGGGCGCGGCGGCCACCCGGCCCGAGACGACGCCGCTGGCGCGGGGAGTGGGGCCGAGTATGATTCAGGGCGATGGCCACCGCCTCACCCCCCGTCCGGTTGGTCCCGCGGGAGGAGCGGGAGCAGGCCGTGATCCGGTTCGCCGGCGACTCCGGCGACGGGATACAGGTCACCGGCTCCCAGTTCACCCTCGAGACCGCACTCGCCGGCAACGACCTGGCGACGTTTCCGGACTATCCGGCCGAGATTCGCGCCCCCGCTGGCACCACCTTCGGCGTCTCCGCGTTCCAGATCCATTTCGGGGCCACCGACGTCCTGACGGCGGGCGACGAGCTCGACGTCCTCGTGGCGATGAACCCGGCCGCCCTCTCCGTCAACCTGAAGGACGTGCGCCCCGGCGGAACGATCGTCGTGGACAGCGCCGCGTTCACCGAGCGCAATCTCGCCAAGGCCGGGTACGAGAAGAGTCCGCTCGACGACGGCAGCCTCACCTCCTACCAGGTCCTGGCGGTGGACGTCACCCGCCTGACCGCGGAGTCGGTGAAGGCGTTCGCCATCACCTCGCGCGACGCGCACCGCTGCCGCAACATGTGGGCGCTGGGGCTGATGCTGTGGATGTACGACCGCGAGCGCGCAGCGACGATCGACTGGCTGAGCCGGAAGTTCGCCCGCGAGCCGGAAATCGCGCGCGCCAACATCGCGGCGCTCAACGCCGGACACGCGTTCGGCGAAACGGCCGAGCTGCCCAGCCACATCGGGGCGTACACGGTGGCGCCGCACCAGAGCGCCCCCGGCACCTATCGGACGGTGAGCGGCACCGAAGCGATCGCCTGGGGACTGATCGCCGGACTACGCGCGGCGGGCCTCGAGCGCATGGTGTTCGCCTCGTACCCGATAACTCCGGCCTCCGGCATCCTGCACACCCTGGCGGGACTCAAGTCGTTCGGCGTCGTCACGTTCCAGGCCGAGGACGAAATCGCGGCCATCTGCGCGGCCATCGGCGCCTCCTACGCCGGCGCGCTCGGCGTCACTTCGTCGTCGGGTCCCGGGATCGCGCTCAAGACCGAGGGGCTGGGACTCGCGATCGCCACGGAGCTGCCGGTCGTGGTGATCGATTCACAGCGGGCCGGTCCCTCGACCGGCATGCCCACCAAGACGGAGCAGTCGGATCTGTTCCAGGCGGTGCTGGGCCGCAACGCCGACGCCCCGCTGGCCGTGCTCGCCGCTGCGACCCCCGGCGACTGCTTCGACGTCGCGCGCGAGGCCGTCCGGCTCGCCACGCGGTACATGACGCCGGTCATCGTGCTCTCGGACGGCTACCTCGCCAACGCCGCCGAGCCGTGGCGCATTCCCGACGTCGCATCGCTCCCCGGATTCCCCGTCCGCTTCCGGAGCGATCCCCAGGGGTTCCATCCGTTCCTGCGCGACCCGGCGACGCTGGCGCGCGTGTGGGCGCGGCCCGGCACACCGGGGTTGGAGCACCGCATCGGCGGGCTCGAGCGCGACTACGACAGCGGCCACATCTCCTACGATCCCGACAACCATGAGCGGATGACGCAGACGCGTGCGGCCAAGATCGCGGGAATCGCCAAGGACATCCCGCCGCAGGACGTGGCGCTGGGGGAGCACAGTGGCGCGCTCGCGGTCGTCGGCTGGGGCTCGACCTACGGCGCCCTCCATCAGGCGGTGAAGCAGGCGCGGGCGCAGGGGCACGCGGTGTCGCACATCCACATCCGCTACCTGTCGCCGCTGCCGCGCAACCTGGGGGATCTGCTGCGCCGCTTCGACCACGTGCTCGTGCCCGAGCTGAACCACGGGCAGCTGGTGCAACTGCTGCGCGCGGCCTACCTGATCCCGGCGGAAGGCCTGAACCAGGTCAGCGGCAAGCCGTTCAAGGTGACCCACCTGGTGCGCGCGATCCTGGAGCGCCTCAACCCGTGACCGCGACGCTCGCTCCCAAGGACTTCGCCTCCGACCAGGAGGTGCGCTGGTGCCCGGGGTGCGGCGACTACGCCATCCTCAAGGCCGTGCAGAAGACCCTGGCCGACGTGGGCGCGCGCCCGGAGCGCACGGTGTTCGTGTCGGGCATCGGGTGCTCGTCGCGATTCCCGTATTACGTGGCGACGTTCGGGTTCCACACGATCCACGGACGGGCGCCGGCCGTGGCGACGGGGGTGAAGCTCGCCAACCCGG
>DATGDE010000334.1:0-1562 GCA_035311125.1 Gemmatimonadales bacterium | reverse complement strand
CGCGATCTTCTTGATGAACGCCGGGACATCGATGTGGGTCGGACAGGCGGCGGTGCAGGGCGCGTCGTAGCAGAAGAGGCAGGTGTTCGCCTCGAGCGCCGCCGCATCGCCGGTGAGCGGCGGCGCGATCTCGGCGAAGTTCCGCGCCAGCTCCTCGTCCGAGAGCACCGGCGCCGGGCTGGGGACCGTCACGAACTGCTCCGTGCTTCCTGCCCTTTCATGCCGGCGAGGTACGTCGTCGCCGCCACCAGGAACCCCACGAACCACGCCCAGTCATACAGCGTGGCGAACAGCGGAGTGGTGGAACGTCCCGACACCGCGGCGAGGAACCCTGGGAGGTTGGGGAGCACGCCCAGGGCGAACGCCGCGATCGCCACCCAATTGACGCCGCCGCGGTACTCGTACGCCCCGCCGCGGCGATACAGGTCCTCCACCAGAAGCCGGCCGCGGCGGAGGAAGAAATAGTCGGCGATCATGATGCCGGCGATCGGCCCGAGCAGGGCCCCGTAGCCGATCAGCCAGGTGAAGAGATAGGCGGCCGCGTCGTTGTAGAGGCGCCAGGGCAGCATCACGATGCCGATGACCGCCGTGATCATCGCCCCCATCTTGAACGAGATGCGGCTCGGTGCCAGGTTCGAAAATCCGTTGGCGGGGGCAACGATGTTGGCCGCGATGTTGGTGGTCAGCGTGGCGACCGAGAGGCCGGCCATCGACAGGACGATCATGAGCGGCCCGCCGATGCGGGCCAGCAGCGCCACCGGATCGGCGATGCGCGTGCCGAAGATCACCGCCGTGGCGCTCGTGACGGCCGCCCCGATGAACGCGAACAGCGCCATCGTGCCGGGGAGCCCCACCGCCTGTCCGATGACCTGATCGCGCTGGCTCCGGGCGAAGCGGGAGAAGTCCGGTATCGAGAGCGCCATCGTTCCCCAGAACGCCACAGCGGAGGTCAACCCGGCGCCGAACACGCCGGACAAGCCGCCGGTGCGTGGGCCGACCGGGTTGGTGAGCATGGGACCGAAACCGCCGGCCCGCACCCACGCCCAGACGAGCAACGCGACGCCCACGAGGAGGAGAAACGGGCTCCCCCACGTCTCCAGGAACTTGATCGAGTCCATACCGCGGAGCACGATCCAGACGTTGATTCCCCAGAACAGCATGAAGCAGAGGAATTCGCCTGTGCCCAGACCCACGAATCCCGGGAGGAAGCGGGGCAGCGTGGCGATCCCCGGCCACAACACCTCGGTCAGCTTGTAGATCGCCCACCCGCCGATCCACGTCTGGATGCCGAACCAGCCGCATGCCACGAGGCCGCGCAACAGCGCGGGGACATTGGCGCCGAGCACGCCGAAGGAAGCGCGCGCGAACACGGGGAAGGGGATGCCGTACCTGGTGCCGGCGTGGGAGTTCAGGGCGATGGGGACGAGCACCACGACGTTGCCGAGGATCACGGCGCCGACTGCCGCCTGCCAGGTCCAGCCGCTGTCCACGAGATTCGAGGCGAGGGTGTAGGTGGGGATGCAGATTGCCATCCCGATCCACAGGGCGGCGATGTGCCACCA
>DATGDE010000333.1:0-16402 GCA_035311125.1 Gemmatimonadales bacterium | reverse complement strand
CGTCATGCCAGATCCATGGTGACTGTTGACCTTGGCGTCTGTTCAAGCCGCGCTATTGGGCGCAAGTCATTTGTCTATTGTAGGTTATGGCGTTGGCTTGTATCTTTGGCCGACTACAAGTGTCAAAAAACAATACGGTTTGTGTCTGACCCCACCATGAGGCACGGGGCTTGCCCAAAATCTCGGCCGGAATGCGGTCATCCACCTCAACGGGAGAGCACACACAATGAAGCACGGGTTGATGCAGCCGTCCCTTGCATTGGCCGCGCTGTTGGCAGGGTTGGCCCCGCTTGCCGCGGCACAGTCGAACACCGGGAGCATCACGGCGACGGCGGTGGTGCAGCAGCCGATCTCCGTTACCGGGGCGGTCAACTTGTCGTTCGGCAACGTGTTCCCCGGGGTGCCCGCGACGGTCCTGCTCACCGACGCCGGCGCCGGCCGCTTCGACGTCGCGGGTCAGGCGAACGCACCGGTGACCCTGTCGTTCACCGCGCTGCCGGCCAATCTCGGCTTCGGCCTCAACAATCTGCCGGTGGCCTTCACCTCGGGCTACAACGCCGCGAACAACGCCGCGGGGGCCACGTCGTTCACGCCGGCAAGCGGAGCAACCACGAGTCTCTCCGGAACCGGTGTGCTGTTCGTCTTCGTGGGCGGGACAGTGACACCGGCAGTCAATCAGGCGGCGGGTACCTACACCGGGACCATCACGCTGCAGGTTGCCTACTAAGCCGGGAGTCCCTTCTCAATGAGGGACCGCTCGGGCTCAGCGCTGGCAGGGGTCGATTCGGGCCTCTGCCGGCGCGCGCATAGGAGGGGGGTAGGGCTGGTGCTTGCCCTGGTGGTCCTGTCGACGCTGGGGACCTCGCTCATCGGTCAGGGGCGGCCCATCCGGGTCAACGGCGTCCGGTCAGTCAATTTCGGCAGCGTATTCCCGGGCATCCCCAAGTCCGTGCTGCGCACCGACGCGCTGAACAGCGGGCAGTTCGACATTCGTGCGGCAGCCGGCTCCCAACTGCAACTGACGTTCGCGCTCCCCGCGCAAATGACCGCGGCGGGAGGAGCCGCGATGCCTCTCAGCTTCGGCGGTGCCGACGCGGGCTTTTCGACCACGCAGTCGGTGACGAGCCAGGTCGGCTTCGATCCGCGGGTTTCCTTTGTGGCGTCCATGGGTAGTCCCCCGGGTCGAGCGTCGGTGTTTCTCGGCGGCACTGTCACGCCACTCGTCTCGCAGCCCGCCGGGAGCTATACCGCCACGATCACCCTCACCGTCGTGTACCTCCCATGACCCGGGCTGCGTGGATCGCCCTCGCGACGGTGAGCGCCGTATCCCGACTCGCGGCACAGGGAGTGATGGTCGCCCCCAAGGCGGTCTTCATGTCCGCGGGCGGCGGGAGCGGAGTCGTGACCCTGCTGAATCCCGGGACCGAGCCGGTGGAGGTAGCGGTCTCCGTGTTCTACGGCTACACGGCGACGGATTCGACCGGTCAGCTGAGGCTCGTGACGATCGAGCGCCCGGATTCCACGCAGCCCTCGGCGGCGGCATGGCTCCAGGCGTTCCCCCGTCGCCTGACGCTCGGGCCACGGGATCAACAGGTCGTGCGGCTGCTCGCCACACCGCCGGCGGGACTTCCCGACGGGGAGTACTGGGCCCGGCTGGGGTTCACGGCGAAGGCGGGAGAAGTGCCGGTCACGGGGATCAGCGACAGCGCCAACATCAAGGTGGGTCTGACGCTGCAGATCCAGCAGGTGATCGGTCTCCACTTTCGCAAGGGGCTGGTGCGCACCGGGATCGCGCTGTCGGAGGTGGAGGCGGTGCGGCAGGGTGACTCGGTCGTCGTGCGCGCGCGTCTCGAGCGTCAGGGCAATGCCGCGTATCTCGGGACGGTACGCCTCGCTATCGTGAGCTCGCGCGGCAAGACCGTTGGGGAGCTGCGGGTCCCGGTCACGGTGTTCTTCGCCAACCATCCCCGCTGGGCGGTGAGCATCGCCGGAGCGCCGGCCGATCGCTACCTGCTGCGACTCGACATCACGACCCAGCGGGACGATCTGCAGCGCCAGGTTCTGCTGCAGAGTCCCGGGGTGCGCGATTCGGCTGCGGTAAGCGGGCCGTGAACTCGCGCGCGGCGGCTGTGGCGCTGCTGGTCTCGCTGCTTGGAGTCGGGGCCGTCTCGGCCCCCGCCCGGGCACAGGAACCGGTGGTCGCCGCGACACCGGCCATTCCGGAGCGCAGCCCGCCCGATACCGGGAAACCCTTCAGCGCCGACGCCGGAGACTCCCTGCCGCAGCCCGTGCTGATCGAGCTGCGGATCCGCGGCCTCGCCTCGGCGACCGTCCAGGCATATCGCGTGCGCACCGAGGCGCTGCTGCCGCTCGCCCAATTCCTGAGCCTCGCCCAGGTGCGTTACCGCCTCTCTCCCGACGGCGTGCTCGAGGCGTCGGTGCCGCCGGGTCCGCTGCGTCTCGTCGTCGCGGCCGCGAGCGACACCATGGCGTTCGGCGATCATCGGGTGCGGCTCGAGCCGGAATTCCGCCTGTTCAAGGATGGCGAGCTGTACGTCGGCGCCGAACGGCTGGGAGACCTGCTCGGCAGCGCCTTCGTGGTGGACTGGGCCGGTCTCACGGCGACCCTGATGGACGCCGGCATGCTGCCGGTCGGCCAGCGGGCCCGGCGCGACGCGGCGCGCGCCGCGCTGGCGCGGCGCCGCGAGGCTGCGGTGGCCGATGTGCGTCTCGGACTCGAGCGGGAGCGCTGGGATGGACTGGTGCTCGACTACTCGTTGTTCGCGCCCGGAGGCAGGCCGGTCGAGGCGGGATCGTATGCGTTCGAGCTGGGGGGCGATGCGTTCGGTGGCTCCGTGGCGATCGGGGCGCACAGCGTGGGGGCGGCGAACGCAGGGGTGGCGCGCGGCGACGTCTCGTGGACCGGGGTATGGGAAGAGAGCCGCTGGCTGAAGCAGCTTCGCCTGGGCGATGGCTTCTCCACCGGGCCGCGCACGCGCGAGCTGCGCGGGGTGGCGCTCACCAACGCTCCGTTCCTGCGCCCCGCGTTGCTGGGCACGAGCCAATATCTCGGCCGACTCGAGCCGGGGTGGTCCGTGGAAGCCTATCAGAACGGCCAGCTTGTCGCCGTGGACACGACGGACGTCGGAGGGCAGTACGGGTTCGCCATTCCCGTGCGCTACGGCGAGAACCCCGTGGACTTCGTCGCGTACGGGCCGCTGGGAGACGTGCGGCAGTTCGATCGCACCTACCGCGTGTTGAGTGAGCTGCTGCCGGCGCGGCGCTTCGAGTACGGGTTGTCGGGGGGAGCCTGCCGCGATCCCCGCTGCCGCGCGAGCGGCAACCTGGACCTGCGCTACGGGCTGACGCCGCGGGTGACGGTGCAGGGCGGCGCCGATCGCTTCTGGCGCGACGGCCTCGCCGACCTGTGGCATCCCTACGCGCTCGTCACCGCGAACCCGACCAACGACTGGGCGCTCGAGCTGTCGGGGATCGGCAACGCGCTGCTGCGCGGAGCCGTGCTGTTCGAGCCGTCCGTCGACCTGCGGCTGAGCGCCGCCGCGGCGACCTTCGACACGCACACCGAGTCGCCGATCGTCACCGTGGCCGGGCAGCGGTCGGCGTGGAATTTCGCCGCGTTGCTCCGGCCGCTGCCGAAGTACGGGCTGTTCTACTTCGAAGGCACGCTCGACCGGATCCGCGCCCTGACGGGGACGACAACCCGTGCGCGCCTCGGCGCATCGGTACAGACCGGGGCGACGCGACTGATGCCCTACGTGCGGATCGAGCGCCAGGCGGTGCAGGGCACTGGCAGCAGTACGGCGCCGTTCCTCGGCGTCAGCGCCTTCGTGCTGCCGCAGCCGCATTGGGGGCCGGTTCTGGGACCCGCGTTCCTCCGTGGCGCGGTGGAATCCCGCCTGCCCTCCGGTGGAGGCGTGGCGCGGGTCACGCAAGCGTCGCTGTTCGCCTCCCGGCCGTTATGGGGGGGCGTGAGCCTCGAGACCGGGATCGTGTGGCAGCGTGGGAGCCGCGGGCCTCTGATTCAGCTCACGCTGAACACCTACCTCTCGGCGATGCGCTCCTACACGACCATGAGCGCCGCGGCCGGATCGCCGGCCACCGTGTCCCAGTTGGTGCAGGGCTCGGTGTTGTGGGATCGCGCCGGCGGCCGCCTGGCCGCAGCGCCCGGGCCCTCGATCGAGCGCGCGGGCGTCGCGGGTCGAGTGTTCCTCGACGAGAACCAGAACGGCCGCTACGACCCGAACGAGCCGCCGCTGGCCGGCGTGCGGGTTGTCGTCGGCTCACGGCTGGCGGTGTCGGATTCCCAGGGAGCGTTCCGGGTGTGGGATCTGATGCCGTTCGAGCCCGTGGATGTGCTGGTGGATTCGCTGAGCATCGACTCGCCGTTGCTCGTCCCCGCGTTCGCGCGGGCCACCCTCGTCCCGAACCCGAACCGCTTCCGCACCTTCGACGTACCGGTCGTGGCGGCGGGCGTCATCGAGGGCCATGTGTCGCGTGAGGTCGGCGGGACGCGCGAGCCCGTGGGGGTCGTGGCGCTGGTTCTCACCGACCGGAGAACCGGCGCGCGGCGGCGGTTCACGTCGTTCTCCGACGGCTCCTTCTATCTGATGGGGGTCAAGGCGGGGGACTACGAGCTGTCGGCGGACGGGACCGGCGATGCGGAGGTCGGAGCGGGACTGGTCGCTGCGCCGCTGCGCTTCACGCTCGAGCCACAGGCCGCGGCCACGGGTCGCTCCGGTCTCGAGCTGGTGCTCCGTCCCGCGCGCTGAGCCTCGTCAGGCGCGGGTCCGCCGCGACGGCCGCGCCGCCACCTCCCGCACCAGCCGCTCCAGCGCATCGAAATCGAACGGTTTGACGAGCGATGGTGCCCCGCTATCCGCCAGCAGGGCGGCCGTGTCGGCATCGAGCGAGTCGCCGGTCGCGAAGATGAGTGTGGATACGAGCTGTGGTGCCTGCTCGCGCAGCCGGATCAGGAAATCGCGTCCGTTCATTCCCGGCATCCGGACATCGCACAGGATGACGTCGAAGCTCTGGCCCCGCAGCGCGCGCAGTGCCTCGGCGCCGTCGCTCACGGCGCGTACCTGCAGGCCGCTGCGGTTCAGGAAGCGGGCGGTGGCCTGACGGATCCCCGGCTCATCGTCCACCACCAGAACGGCTACGGGGTGCGCCGCCGCCGCCGGTCCGGAGACCGCCGCTTCGCCCGACGGGCGGGGCATGCTGCGGAGGTCGAGCGGGAGCACGACCTGGAACGAGGCCCCATGTCCCGGTTCGGATTCGACCGTGATGCGTCCTCCGTGGCTGCGCACGATGCCGTAGCAGATCGACAGCCCCAGGCCGGTGCCGATGCCTTCCGGCTTGGTGGTGAAGAACGGATCGAAGATGCGAGTGCGGAACTCCGTCGGGATACCAGGGCCGGTGTCGCGGCACTCGAGTCTGACCTCCGGTCCCTCGGCATGGGTCCGCAGGGTGATGCCGCGGTGTCCCGGAAAGCCGTCCAGCGCCTGCTCAGCGTTGATCAGGAAGTTCAGGAGCATCTGTTGCAGCTCCGACATGTTGGCCCACACGCGGGGCTCCGCCGGATCGAGCTCCAGACGAACGTCGACGTTCAGCGTGTGCAGGTGATAGGAGCGCAGCGTGTGCGTCCGGCGCACCAGCTCGTTGACGTCCACGAGGGAGCGCTCCGGCCCGCTCATGCGCGCGAAGGCGAGCAGGTTGGTCGTGATCTGGCCGATGCGCATCGCCTCGTCTCGCACCATCTCCACGATTTCGCGCTGCTCGGGTCGGAGATCGTCCAGCATCAGGGTTTGGGCGAACCCGGAGATGATCGCCGCCGGATTGTTGATCTCGTGGGCCACCCCGCTCACCAGCTGGCCCATGGCGGCGAGCTTGTCGGCCTGCTGCAGCTGGCTCTGGGCGCGGCGCAGCTCGGTGACGTCGCGGGCGATGGCCAGCACCCGGGTGATCTGGTCGTGCTCGCGAATCGGCGCGTAGACCACCGAGCTGACCACGCGGCCGCCATCGGGGCGCCGCTGCGGGATTTCGAAGCGGCGCACCTCGCCGGCGAACGCCGCGTCCAGGTGGGCGCGCAGCAGCGCGACGCCGTCCGGGTCCACGAAATCGAACGCCGTGCGGGCACCGGCTGCCGCGCCACGAGCCGGGTGGTCCGGGGCATAATCCAGCACCTGACCCTCGCGGTTCAACAGCACGATGGGGTCGGGCGATGCTTCCATGATCTGGCGGAGATTCCGCTCTGCGGACGCCGTGCTCGACAGGGAATCGACGAGGGTCTGCGTCTGACGCTCGACTTCGCGCTCCAGCGCAGTCTCGTACCGGCGGTCGGCCAGGAGGGAGTACGCCACCCGCGCCGCGATGATCATTCCACCCGCAGCGGGAACCAGCACGTCTTCCGTCGCCATACTGCCGGTGGCCATGCTGCGGAGGTGCAACGCCACCAACCCGGCGAGCCCCAGGAGCACGGCCACCAGACGCGGCGCGATCGCGCCGCTGCCCGCTGCGGTGGGGCGTGGCCTTCCGGCCTGCGGCGCCGCGGCGGCGACCACGCCGGCTGAGGCAAGCACCAGATTGGCGACGTTCCAGCTGAAGTCGAGCGCCGTGCCCGGGGCCCGGGCGCGAGGCAGGCTCACGGTTCCGAACAACAGGTCGGCGATGCCGTAGAGCAGCAGCCCGACCACCGCGAGTGCCGCGCCCCCCCGCGGGAACGGATCGGGCTGCAGCAGGAGTATGCCGATCAGCCAGACGAGGGCGAGCCCGCCGGTGGCATAGGCGACGCTGCCCAGGACCTCTGGCCCGCCGACGCCTTGGACTCCCGCGAGCGGCTCCACGAACAGCTCGTACGCCCAGGCGGCGGCGGTGAGGGTCAGCAGCGCGGAGTCGAGCAGGATCTCCGCGGTGAGCTGCCGGCGCGGATGCACGGCGAACAGGTTCCAGACGGCGATGAAGAAGCATGGGTAGACGGCGAGATAGCCGATGTCGGCGACGGTGATCCCAGGACGGGCGACCCCGCGCGCCAGCTGGACGTCGGCGATGCCCTGCGTGACGACATCGATGAGACTTCCGACGAGCAGCCACGTCCACCCGCGCCGCTGCACGGGATCGGTGGCGGCGCGCCACGCCAGGGCTATGCCCACCGTCCGCGCCAGCGCCGTCAGCGTCCAGCCGCCGGCGGGCAGGACGGTCCGGGGGACGGGGAGAAAGAGATAGGCCAGTACCAGGACAGCCAGCAGGCCGCCGGCTGCCACGAGGACCGTGCGGGTGACGCGGGTGCCTGGGATCACGCGGAGTACCACAAGGTAGTGATGGGCGCACCCTCCGGCGAGGGCGCGCGACCCGGCGGGCGCGCGTTAGCTTAGCGCCGGCATGGAAGACCGACTCGGTTGGACCCGGGCCGTTCCCGACTCGCTCGGGCGATGGCCGGAGTGGACGCGATTCGCCGCCGCAGTGCGACGCGACGGTCTCGACCGCGTCCTGTTGTGCGGCATGGGCGGGTCGGCGCTCGCACCCGCGGTGCTCACACGCAGCTTCGCGACCGTAGGCCTCGACGTACTCGACAGCACCGATCCGGCTGCTGTCGCGGCCGCGGAACAGGCCCACCCCGTGGACCGCACCCTCTTTCTCATCGTCAGCAAGTCCGGCTCGACGGTCGAAACGCTCGCCGCCTATCACTACTTCGCCGCGCGGGCGCGCCCCTCACAGTTCGTGGCGGTGACCGATCCCGGCAGCCCGCTCGAGCGCCTGGCGCGCGAAAGGGGATTCCGCTCGGTATTCCCGCATCCCGTGGATGTGGGCGGCCGCTATGCCGCGCTCACCGTCGTGGGGATGTTGCCGGCCGCGCTCGCAGGCATCGACGGAGGCACCTTGCTCGAGCGCGCTCGTACGACCGATGTGGCAGCGGCGCAGGAGCTCGGCCGGACCCTGGCCGCCGCCGCCGCGGCGGGCCGCGACAAGCTGGCGCTCGAGCCGCCGGCGCCGGTCGCGGCGCTCGCGGGCTGGATCGAGCAGCTCGTCGCCGAGAGCTCGGGAAAGAACGGCGCCGGCGTCGTCCCGCTGGTCGGGGGAGGGAACGGCGGCGGCCGCGACGTCCAGGTGGTCCGCGAGTTCTCCCACGATCCGCTCGACCTCGGTCGCGAGTTCCTGCGGTGGGAGTACGCCACCTGGGAGCTGTGCCGCGCGCTCGGCGTCAACGCCTTCGACCAGCCGGACGTCGAGGAAGCCAAGCAGCTGGCCCGCGCCGAGCTGGCCGCGTCACCGGACTCGGCCCCCGAGATGCCCCGCACGCTGAGCCTGGCCGAGCTGCGCCGGGCCGCGCGGCCCGGTGACTACCTCGCCATTCTCGCCTATGTGCCGCCCGGTGCGGAGCTGGAGCGGGCGCTCACCGGCATCCGACGGGCGTGGGGCAGCGCGCTCGGCGTCGTGACCACGGCGGCATTCGGACCGCGCTACCTCCACTCCACCGGCCAGCTGCACAAGGGCGGCCCGAACACCGGCCTGTTCCTCGTGGTCACGTCGGATCCCGTGCAGGACCTGGAGATTCCCGCGATGCACACGACGTTCGCCCGGCTCGAGCGCGCGCAGGCGATCGGCGACATCCGCGCCCTGCTTGCGCGGGGCCGCCGCGTCTGCCACCACCACCTGCGGCGGCCGGAGGACGTGGTCGAGCTGGAGCGGGTGTGATCACCTTTCACCTCATCTTCCACACTCACTGGGACCGTGAGTGGCACCTCCCGCGCGCGGCCTATCAGGCGCGGCTCGTACCCATGGTGGATGACCTGCTGCGCCGCTTGGAGGCCGACGCGGGATTCCGCAGCTTCCTGCTCGACGGCCAGACCGTGCTGCTGGAGGACTACCTGCGTGCCCGCCCGGAGCGGCGCGAGGCGATTCAGGGGATGGTGCGGGGGGGGCGACTGCAAGTCGGGCCCTGTTACGTCCTCGCCGACGAGCTCGTGCCGGCGGGCGAGTCGCTCGTGCGCAACCTGCTGCTCGGCGCGGCCGACGCTGCACGGCTCGGGGGCCGGCTCGATGTGCTCTACTCGCCGGACGCCTTCGGCCATCCCGCCTGGTGGCCGGAGCTGGCACGCGGGACGGGCTGTGCATCCGGAGTGCTGTGGCGCGGGCTGGGCGGCGCCATGGGACAGGAGCGGGACCGGTACCGGTGGCGCGGACCGAGCGGCGCCGAGGTGAAGCTGTGGCACCTGCCGCCGGCGGGCTACGAGATCGGCGTCGAGCTGACGGCGGACTCGGAGACGTTACCGGAGCTCTGGGCCTGGGTGCGGGGCGAGCTGGTGGGGCGGGCCGGTGGGAGCCACATCCCCGTGTTCATCGGCGCCGACCATCATGCCGCGCCGGCCGATGTCTCGCGACTCTGGGAGCAGCTCGCCGAGCTCGAGCGGCCCAATACAGTGCGCGTGTCGCGTCTCGACGAGTTCTTCGCCGCGGCGGCCGCCGAATTCGATTCCGCTCCCGTGCTGACGGGCGCGCTGCGTGCGGCTCCCGGGTACGCCTGGGCGCTGCAGGGGTCGCAGGGCACGCGCGCGCCGCTCAAACGCCGGGCGTCCGCGCTGGAGCTGTCGCTGGGGCGCATGGCGGAGCCGCTCGCGGCGCTGGCGGGCCGGCATGCAGCGCGGGATCACCGGGCCGTGCTCGAGCTCGCCTGGCGCGCTCTGGTCCGGACCCAGTTCCACGATACGATCTGCGGAACGACGAGCGATGCCGTAGCGCGTGCCGCCGACCTGCGGCTCGACGCGGTCCAGGCGTACGCGGACGAGGTGATCCGGTCCGCCGCGTTCGCGCTCGTGGGTCACGATCCGGACCGCGCCCGCGAGCGTCCCGAGGTCCAGTCGCCGGCGCTCGTGTTGTGGAATCCCGCGCCGCACGCCCGGGGCGGCATCATGATCGCCGACTGCACGTTCTTCCGTCGCGACGTCCCGGTCGGTCCGCCCGGGCCCCGGAAACCGCGTACCGGTCCCGGGGCTCAGGGGTTCTCGTTGCGCGCGGCGCGTGGTCACCCGGTTCCCCTCCAGGTGCTCGATCGCCGTCGCGGGCAGGAGCGGCTCGATGCGAGCCGGCACTACCCGGACCAGGACGAGGTGGACGTGGTGCGCGTGGCCTTTCGGGCGCCGCTCCTCCCGGGATTCAGTCTGGCCGCGCTCACCTCGGGGCCACCGGGCGCCGTGCCGCCCGAGGATACGGTCCAGGTCCAGGCGCGCTCCCTCGTCAATCGCTTCGTGGTCGCGACGCTCGACCCGGCCGGCAGCCTGCAGCTCTACGATCGTCGCACGGGCGGGCGCTGGCTCGACCTGCTGCGCCTGGAGAGCGAGGCCGACGCCGGGGATGCCTACACGTTCTGTGCGGCGGCCCGCGATCGCCTCGTGCGGAGCCAGGGACCGATCCAGGTGCGGCGTGTCGCGGCCGGGCCGCTCGTCGCGGCGCTGGAGGCGCGCTGGGTGCTGCGCGCCGGGGGCGGGCGCCGAGGGAAGGTCGGCGTGCGGTTGCTCGTCTCCCTTCATGCCGACAGCCCGGTCCTGCGGTGCGTGTTCGACCTCGACAACGGCGCGCTCCATCACCGGTTGCGGGCCCGCGTGCCGACGGGCGGGGGGTCGGCCAAACCGGCGCTCGTCGGCACGCAGTTCGGGCAGGAGGTCCGGCCGGTCGTTCCGCCGGTCCGCGCGCCCCGGTCGCTCGAGGCACCGGTGACGACGGCGCCGGCGCACCGCTTCGTCGCGGTCTCGAGCGGCGGGCGCGGGATGGCGCTGCTCGCCCCGGGGTTCTTCGAGTACGAGCACACGCCGTCGGGCGACATCGTCGTGACTTTCCTGCGCGCCATCGGCGCGCTGTCCCGGGGAGATCTGCCGGCTCGCCCCGGACATGCGGCGTGGCCCACGGCGATTCCCGACGCGCAGTGTCCCGGCGTCTCGCGGGTCGAGCTGGCGCTGGCGCCGCTCGCCCCCGGGGAGACGATTCCGCCGCTGTGGGAGAGCGTCTTCACCCCCGTCCGCGGCCTGTGGATCCGCGATGCGATCGGCGGCGGGATCACGCCGCACCGCGCCGGCATCACGCTGGACGGGGCGGGGCTCGTGTTCTCGACGATGAAGCCGGGTGAGGGCGATCTCGGGGACGTCGTACTGCGCTGCTACAACCCCGATGACCGGCCGGTCGCGGGCGCTTGGCGATTCGGGGCGCCGGTGAGCGCGGCGTTCCGTACGCGGCTCGACGAACGGGAGCCGGTCCCGCTGGTGCTGGAAGATGGCGGGCGCGTGGTCCGCTTCACCGCGGGCCCGAACGAGATCGTGACGGTGATGGTGCGGTGACGATGCAGGAACATCATTTCACGACGGCCCGAACCTCCCGCTATTTCACGCTCGGCCCGTCCGCCACGGCGGCGCGCGAAGTCTGGTTCGTGTTGCACGGCTACGGGCAGCTGGCCGGCCGGTTTCTCCGCCACTTCGAGTCGCTGGACGACGGAACGCGCACTGTGATCGCGCCCGAGGGACTGTCGCGGTTCTATCTCGAGGGAAGACAGGACCGGAACGTTGGCGCGAGCTGGATGACGCGGGAGGATCGGCTCACCGACATCGCCGACTACGTGCGCTACCTCGACGCGCTGTACGGGGAGGTCATGGGCGGGCGTCGAGACGGCGCCGGGGTGACCGTGCTCGGGTTTTCCCAGGGCACCGCGACGGCCGCGCGCTGGCTGGCTGCGGGGGCTGCGCGTGCCGAGCGGCTGATCCTCTATGGAGGAGAGGTGCCCCCCGACCTCGACTTCGCCGCCGCGCGTGAGCGCTGGGGCCGCACCGAGCTGATCCTCGTGGCGGGAAGCCGGGACACCTACATCACGCCCAAGATCCTGGCGCGGGATGAAGATCGCCTGCGGACGCACGGGATCGCGTACCGGATCGAGCGGTTCGAGGGGGGGCACGAAGTGGTGCCGGACGTGTTGCAGCGCCTCCAGAGGACGTAGTCGGCGTCAGGTCTCCGGTCGTGCGTCCATGGACGCCGTCGACTGAGGACCGGGTATCGATTACCGCCTGCCGAGTGCGTCTCTCAGGGCATCTCCCACCAGCGTGCACCCCACTACCACGATCACCAGCATCACCCCTGGCGCGGTGGCGACCCAGGGCGCGTTGACCAGGGTATCGCGTCCCGAAGTGATCATGTTGCCCCAGGACGGTGTGGGCGGCTGGACGCCGAGGCCGAGGTAGGAGAGTCCGGCCTCGAGCAGAATGGCATTGGCTACCCCGAGCGCCGCCGCCACGATCACGGGCGTCAGGGCGTTGGGCAGGATGTGACGCCACAGCACCCGCAACGGCCGCAGGCCGAGGCTCCGGGCGCCCTCGGCGAAGGGGCGCACTGCGAGGGCGCGCACCTCGCCGTGAACCAGCCGGGCGATCGGCATCCATCCCGTGGCGCCCAGCAGCAGCACGACGAGCAGCGCACTGGGTTGCCACAGCGCCGCGAGGAGCAGCAGCAGGACGACGCGCGGCAGTGCCAGCGCGAAATCGGTGAATCCCAGGAGCAGTGCGCCCGGCCAGCCGCGCCACCATCCGGACAGGCCGCCGATCGCCATGCCCACCACGACCGACAGCAGGACCGACAGGAATCCCACCGTGAGGGAGATGCGGGCGCCGTACACCAGTCGGGTCCACACGTCGCGGCCGAAGCGGTCGGTGCCTAGGAGATGCAGGATGCCGTTCACGTCGCGCGAGAACGGATGGAGGAACCGGGTCGCGACGATGTCGCCGGGCACGTTGGGGTCACCTCCCGTGACCAGAGGTGCGGCGAGAGCGAGCGCGACGACGGCCGCGAGCAGCGTGAGCCCGACCGTGAAGCGGCGGTCGTGCAACGCCGCGGTCATTCGGCGCGCTCCGTCTCGACGGCACGCAGCCGCGGATCCACGAGTCCGGCCGCCACGTCGGCGAGCACGTTGCCGGTCACGACCAGCAGCGCGCTGACGGCGGTCGCCGCCATGACCACGGGATAGTCGCGGGCCTGGACCGCCTCGACCAGCACCCGTCCCACGCCGGGCCAGGCGAAGACCGCTTCGACGAAGACCGCGCCCGAGAAGACCGCCGGCAACGACAGTCCCAGCAGCGTGACGACCGGAATCAGCGCATGGCGCAGGGCGTGCCGCGCCAGCACCGCCGAGTCCCGTAGCCCCTTGGCGCGCGCCGTGACGACGAACGGCTGCTCCAGCGCGTCGAGCAGGGCGCCGCGCACGAAGCGGGCTGCCGCGCCGACGCCGATCAGCGTCAGGGTCGCGAGCGGCAGAGCCAGATGGCGCGCGCCGTCCTGAAACCGCGCCCACCCGCTGAGGTAGTCCGCGTCATAGCCGGCGGCGCCGAACGCGGGCAGTACCCGCAGGAGGTAGGTGAACACGGTCACGAGCATCAAGCCGAGCCAGTAGCCGGGCAGCGCCACCAGGGTGACGCTCGCGACCGAGAGCGCGGTGTCCAGCCGGCGCCGGTGCCGCGCCGCCTGGACGGCGCCGACGAGCAGTCCCAGGCCGTAGCTCAACAGGAGGGACAGCACCACGAGGCGGGCCGTCGCGGGCCAGGCCGCCGCGATCATCGCGCGCACGGGCCGGCCGGTCGCGAAACTCGTCCCCCAGTCGCCGCGGACGAAGCGCAGGAGCCAGGCACCGTATTGGGCGGTGAGCGGTCGGTCGAGCCCCAGGGCGTGGCGGCCGGCGTCCAGCTGCGCGCGGGTGGCGGTGGGGCCGATCAGCAGCTCGGCGGGGTCGCCGGGCGCGGCGTGCAGCAGCAGGAACGTGAGCGTCACGACCCCCGCCACCACGGCGATCCCGGCGAGCGCGCGGCGGGCGAGCATGCGCTGCATCCCGCAATCTCGCGCGGCCGGGCGGGCGCCGCTAGAATCCTGCGCGTGACGCGTCGGACGATCCGAACGCTGTGCTGGCTCTGCGTGGTGGGAACGGGGGCATGCGGGGGGGGCGCCGCCGCCACGGCGGCCCGCCGCGGGGCCACCGTGCTGTACGCCGCGGGCGCCGACCTCGAGAGCATCAACCCGCTGCTCACGGCGGTGCATCCCCTCGCGAAACAGGTGCAGCGCTACGTGCTGCTCACGACGCTGGTGCGGTATGACTCGACGCTCGCCCCGCAGCCCTACCTCGCCCGGCGCTGGGTCTGGTCGACCGATCGCGCGATGGTGACCTTCACGCTGTACGGCGGACTCGCGTGGGACGACGGGCGGCCCACGGTGGCGCGCGACGTCGTGTGGACGCTCGATGCGGCGCGCGATCCGGCGACGGGCTACGCGCGCCTCAGGGACCTGGCCGCCGTGGCCGAGGTGCGGGCGCCCGACGATACGACCGTCGTCGTGCGCTTCCACGCCGCCCAGCCGCGACTGCCCGACGTCTTCACCGATCTGGCGATCCTCCCCGCCCATCTGCTCGACAGCGTGCCGCACAGCCAGTTGCGCCGCGCGGCGTGGAACGAGCATCCGGTGGGCAACGGCCCGTTCCGTTTCGTGGCGCACGAGCCGCATCGCCGCTGGGAGTTCGCGCGCAACCCCGCGTTCCCCGTGGCGCTGGGCGGACCGCCCCGGCTGGAGCGCTTCATCGTGGTCGTGGTGGACGAGCCGATGACCAAGCTCGCCGCGCTGACGGCGGGGGAGCTCGATTTCGCCGGGATCAACCCCGCCCACGCGGATTTCGTGCGCCGCAATCCCGATCTCGCCGTCCTCGGATATCCGCTCATCTTCGTCGATGGCCTCGTCTTCAATACGAGGCGCCCGCCGTTCGACGACGAAACCGTCCGGCGCGCCGCCGCCCTCGCGATCGACCGCAATGAGATCGTGCAGGGATTCCTGTTTGGATTCGGGGATCCGGCCGACGGCCCCGTCCCTCCATTCGTACCGGGCTATGTGCGCGTGCCGCCCGTGCCGTTCGCGCCCGACTCCGCCCGCCGGCTGCTCGCGGGACGGCACCCGAGCGTCGTGCTGCTGACCGTCGGCAGCGGCGAGGCGGCGCTCGAACAGCTGCTCCAGGCCCGTCTCGCCGCGGTCGGATTCGACGCGTCGATCCGCCAGCTCGAGCTGTCGGCCTTTCTCGGCCGCGTGTACGGCCCGCGGCACGATTTCACCGCGGCCGTGGTGGGGATTCCCGGCGATCCAGGGCTCGGTTACCTCGCCTCGATCGCCGACATGTCGGGGATCCAGGTGCCGGCCGACCCGGGCGCCGCCCAGCGCGAGCTCGCCGCGCGACAGGCCGCGGCTTGGCTCTATGTCGGGCGCGGTGCGGCAGGGATGAATCGCCGCGTGCACGGCGTTACGATGGACATGCGCGGCGAGCTGGTCAGCGTGGCCCGCTGGTGGACGGCGCCATGAGGCGCCGCGATCTCCCTACCGCGTTCCGCGCCACCGCCCCGGTGCGCCTCGACTTCGCCGGCGGCTGGACCGACGTGCCGCCGTTCTCGTCCCGCGCCGGAGGGGTCGTGGTCAATGCCGCGCTCGCGCTGCACGTGACGGCCGAGCTGCGGCTCGGCGGGCCGCTCGTGCGGCTCGTCTCCCACGAGCTCGCGGAAACGGTCGAGTGCGCCAATTCTGGCGGGCTGGTGCTCGACGGCCGCCTGAATCTCATCAAGGCGGCGTTGCGCATGTTTCCGGTGCAGGAGACCCTCACGCTCGAGACCCGCTCGGAGGTGCCCCCTGGTTCCGGGCTCGGCAGCTCCGGCGCGCTCGACGTCGCTCTGGTGGCGTGCCTCGTCGCCGCTCGCTCCGAGCGGGTCGACCCCCGGGAGCTGGCCGAGCAGGCCTGGCGGCTGGAGACGCACGAGGCCGGGATTCCCGGCGGGCGGCAGGACCAGCTGGCGGCGGCGCTGGGCGGGTTCCATCGGTTGAGTTTCCGGGATCCGGATGTGGGGATCGAGCCGATCACCCTCGACCCCGCGTTCGCCGCGGCCCTCGAACGGCAGCTGGTATTGTGTTACACGGGTCGCTCGCGTCTCTCGGGCGACACCATCGCGCGCGTGATGCGCGCCTACGAGCACGGCGACCGGGCGATCACCGGAGCGCTCGAGGCGATGAAGGACATCGCCTTCGCGATGGCGGAAGCGCTGCGCGAGGCCGACCTTGGCCGGGTGGGGGATCTGCTCTCGCAGAACTGGACACGACAACAGGAGCTGGATCCGGGGATGCGTACCGACGAAATGGCCCGCCTCGAGCGCGTCATGCGTGATGCCGGGGTGCTGGGGGGGAAGGCGGCCGGTGCGGGTGCCGGCGGCTCGATGTTCTTTCTCGCGCCGAGCCCGGGCGCGGCCACGGTCGAGGCGGCGCGCGCGGCGGGGGCGACGGTGCTCCCGGTGCGATGGGCGTGGGAAGGAGGACGCGCGTGGTGACGGCGGAGCAGCTCGCC
>DATGDE010000332.1:0-3121 GCA_035311125.1 Gemmatimonadales bacterium | reverse complement strand
TGGTCCACAGCGGAACGTTGCGCTCCAATCCCGTCGTCATCACGGTTCTGGCCGCGCTCGATTCCATCGCCGCCGCGGGTCCGACCCGCTCCACCGTGATCGTTTCGACACCGGACTCCCTCTCCGACAGCCTCCAGGTTCACGCCTTCGGGCCGGTGAACACCACGGTGAACGCCAACGTGCCGGTGGCCTTGAGCATCGACTTCCCTCCGGGTGGCGCCGGACTCACATTGGTCCCGGGGGACACGGTGCGAACCAACAGCGCGGGCATCGCGGTGTTCCAGGTCCGCCTCACCGGCGCCAGGCCGGATTCGGCGGTCGTGACCGCGAGCGCGCGGCACGCCAATGGCATGCCCGTTGCGGGGTCTCCCGTCACCTTCGTGGTGGAGTTTCTGCCGTGAACACTGGCACGCTCACCGAGCTGTTCTTCACGGCGGTCGACCGCTACGCCGGAAACCGCGCCGCGGCGCTGCGCGCCAAGGTGGGCGGCACGTGGCGGGCGATCACGCACCGGGAGCTGGGCGACCGTGTCGTTGCCGTCTCGCTCGGCCTGCGCGAGATCGGGATCGCGCCGGGAGACCGCGTGTCGATCCTCGCCGAGACGCGGCCCGAGTGGGCCATCGCCGACTATGCCTGCCTGTGCGCGCAGGCGGCCGACGTCCCGATCTATCCCACCCTGACCGCGCGCCAGACCGAGTACATCCTCAAGGATTCGGGCGCGGCGGCGGTGTTCTGCTCGACGGCCGAGCAGGTGGCCAAGGTGGCCGAGATCCGCCGCAACCTGCCCGCGCTGCGGCACGTGATCGTGTTCGACGCCGGCGCCAAGCGGGACGGCGTCCTGACGCTCGACGAGCTGGAAGCGAAGGGGCGAGCCGTCGCCGGCGCGCACCCGCGGGTGCGGGAGGAGGCGCTGGCCGTGCCGTCAGACGCGATCGCCACGCTGATTTACACGTCGGGCACGACGGGCGATCCGAAAGGGGTGATCCTCACCCATCACAACATCTGGTCGAACGTCCAGGGAGGCTTGCAGGCCCTGCCGCTGCAGCCGACCGACGAGTGCCTGGCGATGCTGCCGCTGTCGCACGTGTACGAGCGGATGGTGGACTACACCCTGCTCTCCGCCGGCGTGATCATCAATTACGCCGAGTCGTTCGACAAGGTCGCCCAGAATCTCGGGGAGGTGCGCCCGACCATTGTGCTCAGCGTGCCGCGGCTGTACGAGAAGGTGTATGCCCGCGTGCTCGAGAACGCGCTATCGGGGAGCGGGCTGAAGCGCCGGATCTTCCTCTGGGCCAAGCGCGCCGGAGAGGATTGGGCCACGCTCGTGCTCGACCAGCGGCCGATTCCCGCCGGGCTCGCCCTGAAGCACAAGATCGCCGACCGGCTGGTGTTCGCGAAGCTGCGGGCCCGCACCGGAGGGCGCATCCGCTACTTCATCTCGGGCAGCGCCCCGCTGTCTCCGGAGATCGCCAAGTTCTTCTTCAGCGCGGGCCTGCCGGTGCTGGAGGGCTACGGTCTCACGGAGACGTCCCCGGTGCTCACGCTCAATCCCTGGACCCGGCCGCGCATCGGCACCGTGGGCGTCGTGTTCCCCGACGTGCAGCTCAAGATCGCCGCCGACGGCGAGATCCTGGCCAAGGGTCCCAATGTCATGCAGGGCTACTACAACAAGCCGGAGGCGACGGCCGAGGCGATCGACGCCGAAGGCTGGTTCCACACCGGCGACATCGGCGAGCTGGACGCCGACGGCTACCTGAAGATCACCGACCGCAAGAAGGATCTCATCAAGACGGCCGGGGGGAAGTTCATCGCCCCGCAGCCGATCGAGAATCAGGTCAAGCTCAACAAGTTCGTCGCCAACGCGGTGCTGCTGGGCGACAAGCGCAAGTTCTCCATCATCCTCGTGGTCCCGAACTTCGAGACGCTGGAGCCGTGGGCGACCGCGCAGGGCCTCGCCTTCGGCTCACGCCGGGAGCTCATCGCGCTGCCGGCCGTCAGGAAGAAGATGGAAGCCGAGGTCGAGGGCACGATGGGAGATCTGGCCCACTTCGAGCGCCCCAAGAAGGTCGTGCTGCTCGAGCAGGACTTCACGATCGAGTCGGGCGAGCTCACGCCGACCCTCAAGGTGAAGCGCCGCGTGGTGGAGAAGAACTACGCGCCGGTGATCGACGCCGCCTACGCGGAGAGCGACGCGCTGGCGGCGAGCGTCGAGCGCTAGCGCTTTTCTCCCACCCACAGCCCCTGCCCCACGGCCAGTTTCACGACCTTGTCGGGCGGGGCCGCCGTCTCCGACTCGACCACCAGCCGTCGCCCCGGAAGCAGCACGCGGACCGCTTCCCCGACCCACGGCGTTCCGGCCAGCTCCGCCCCGACCACAGCCGCACGTGCCATGGCGCTGCGGAGCGGGATCATCCGGTCGGATTGCACCAGGCTGAGCACCGGGAGCTCCTCCACATCGGGAGGCGCGTTGACGCCCACGAAATGGACCCCGCCCATCAGGCTCGCGAGACCGACGGCGTAGCGCGCCGCCGAGCCCAGGAGGATCACGTAGCCGCCCGGTCCGCCGAGGTCCAGCAGCGCCTGCAGCGACTGCGGTTCGAGGACGACGGGTGAGGGCGCCGCCGGCGTGCGCCGCACGGCGCGCCCCGGATGCTCACTGCTGACGGCCTCGGTGAAGTCCACGATGCCGTCGATGATCTCGAATTCCCGGTGGCACACCGGACACCCCGCCACGCCGCGCCTCACCATGCGGGCGTTCATCTCCGAGGTCGAGAGGACGAGGAACTCCTCGCGATGATCCTCGGGGCAGCGCAGCATCTCGGTGAGCTCGATATGCATGAGGCGGCTCTCAGCTGTCAGCCATCAGCGATTACGGCTTGAATTCGACCCACGTCAACTTACCTGCCTTGACCTCGATCCGTCGGTAGACCTTGTTGCCATCGATTTCCACGCCCAGGGTGTACGTCCCGGGCGGGACGTCGCCGATGGCGAAGTGCTCTTGATAGACGGGGTCGCTGTGATTCTTTGGACCGTACGTCTCGATGAACGAGAACGGCGTTTCCTGCGGCTCCGGCTTCACGAGGCCGTAAATGTGCGCCTGCGGCACCGGCTGACCTTTGGC
>DATGDE010000331.1:0-3307 GCA_035311125.1 Gemmatimonadales bacterium | reverse complement strand
ACCACTCCCGCCCCGGATCTCCGATGGCCTACCTCGTCCTCGCACGCAAGTACCGACCGCAGCGCTTCGGCGAGATGTCGGGCCAGGCGCACGTGGTCCAGACGCTGGCCAACGCCCTGAAGCGCGGGCAGCTGGCCCACGCCTTCCTCTTCACCGGCCCGCGCGGGGTGGGGAAGACCACCGCCGCCCGCATCCTCGCCATGGCGCTCAACTGCGAGAAGAAGGCCGAGGGAACGGGCGAGCCGTGCGGCGCCTGCGAGTCGTGCCGCCGCGTGTGGACGGGGCAGGCGAACCTCGATGTGGTCGAGCTCGACGCCGCCTCGAATCGCGGCGTGGACGACGCCCGCGACCTGCGCGAGCGCGCGATGTACGCCGCCTCGGCGGAGGGGCGCTCCAAGGTCTACATCGTGGACGAAGCGCACATGCTGACGCGCGACGCCTGGAACGCGCTGCTCAAGATCCTCGAGGAGCCGCCCCCGGGCGTGGTGTTCGTGTTCGCGACCACCGAGCCGCAGAAGATCGCGCAGAGCGCGGCGCCCGTGCTGTCGCGGCTGCAGCGCTTCGACTTCCGCCGCATCGGGCCGCACGCCATCGTCGAGCGGCTGCGCCAGGTCGCCGACGCCGAAAAGCTGGAGGTGGACGACGACGCGCTGGCGCTGATCGCGCGCAGCGCCGACGGCGGGATGCGCGACGGCCTGTCGCTGCTGGATCAAGTCCTGAGCTTCGGCGAGGGTCCGGTCACCGCCGAGCGCGTGCGCGACGTGCTGGGCCTGATCCCCGACGATCTCTACGGCGAGCTGCTGCGGCTCGTCGCCGAGCGCGACGCCGGCGCGGTGTTCCCGCTGGTGGACCGTCTCGCCGAATCGGGCGCCGACTTCGGCGAGTTCGTGGCCGGCGCGGGCGACGTGTTGCGCGCCGTGCTGCAGGCGAATCTGGGGGGAGAGCCCGAAGGCCTGACGGAGGGGATGCAGGCCGTGATCCGGAAGTACTGCTCCGTGCTCCCTGCTCCCGATATCGTGCGTCTCCTCACGGTTCTCAGCTCCATGGAGAGCCAGCTGCGCTCGAGCGGGCACCCGCGGCTGGTCGTCGAGCTGCTGCTGCTGCGGTGGGCGATGATGGACCGGACGGTGGAGATCGGCGCGGTGCTGGAAGCCCTGAAGAGCGGCGGCGGGAGTGGCGACGGCGGGACCGGCGGCGCCAGGAAGAGCGACGCTCCAATAAGGAATGGGCCAGCCGCGGTAATGCGCGATGTCGCCCGCCCGGGTGCCGCATCGTCTGCCGTGGCCTCGCCCGCGGTCCCCGCATCCGTCGCGTCACCGGCTGTCGGCCCGCTTTCCCTCGACCGTCTCCGGTCCATCTGGCCCGACCTCGTGTCCCGGGCGCGCTCCACGAGCGGCATGCTCGCGACACTGCTCGCCGAGGCGCAGGTGGTGGCCGTGGCGGGTGACACGGTGACGCTCGCGGCGGCGGGACACAGCGAGGGGCTGACGCACAAGAAGGAAGCGATCGGCAAGCTGATCGGGGAGTGGATCGAGGGGGCGGTGAAGGTGGTGGTGGAGCGGGGCCCGGAGCCCGGGGCCCGGGGGGGGGATCCGGACGCCGCGTCTCCCAGACCCGCACGGCTGACCGAGCAGACGGCGAATCTCGAGCGCCTCAAGGTGCTGCGCGCCAAGGACCCGACGCTCGGCGCCGCGGTGGACGCGCTGGACCTGGAGCTGCTGGAGTAGCGTGAAGGGCATCATGAAGACCGCGATTTGACCGGGTGACTCACCCGCCTGTATACTGACGCGTCCGATGTTGGCAGCCCACCCTCTATAACAGCAGGTTTGCCGTCCTGAACACGCTTGCATAAGCGACGGGTGTTCGCCGCCGTAGCGATCGTTACGTCCGCGCTGGGGATTGCCGCGATCCCGAGCGCGAGGGTCATCACCCTGCGCGCGCCAGCCGACACGCTGCGCGAACCTCCCGCCCTGCGCAATCTCTCGAAGGTCCCCGGCGTCGTCGAAGTGAACCTGACGGCCGCGCCGGCCCGGTTGCGTCTCTTCCCGGGCGGCCCCGTCGTCGACGTGTTCGCCTACAACGGCGCCGTGCCGGGGCCGACGATCAACGCGCACGAAGGGGACAGCGTCATCATCCACTTCCGCAACGCGCTCCCCGAGCAGACGACGGTGCACTGGCACGGGCTGCACATTCCCGCGGACCAGGACGGCAGCCCGCTGTACCCGCTTGCGGCCGGCGCATCGCACGACTACACCTTCCGCCTCGCGCGCGGCTCCGCCGGGACATACTGGTACCATCCCCATCCCGATCTGCGCAGCTCCTACCAGATCGCGAAGGGGCTGTACGGCGCGTTCATCGTCCGGGCGGCCGATGATCCGCTCGCCGCGCAGGGAATCCCCGAGAAGCTGCTGATCCTCTCCGACAACCGCTTCGATTCGACCGGCGCCATTTCCTTTCCCGACCCCACGTCCATCGCCGCGGAGGTCGATCTCGAGAACGGGCGCGAAGGCGACGTGCTGTTCGTGAACGGACAGGTGAGCCCCACGATCCCGATCCGGCGCGGCGAGGTGCAGCGCTGGCGCATCGTGAACGCCGGGGCGGCGCGCATCTACCGTCTCGCGCTGCCGGGGCACTCCCTGATCCAGGTCGGCAGCGACGGCGGGTTGTTCGCGCATCCGGTCGCGGTGCCCGAGATCGTGCTGGCCAACAGCGGACGCGTCGAGGTGCTGGTGCGGGATACCGAGCCCGGCGGGACGAGGGTGGCGTTGCAGGACCTCCCCTACGACCGCTACATGCCCCAGACGCGACCCGAGGGGTGGGACAGCACGCGGACGCTCCTCTGGCTCGGCCCGACGAAGGCCGCGGCGGTCCGGCCGGTGGCGATCCCGTCCGACCTGCGGGCGGTCCCGGCGCTCGACACGAGCCACGTCGCCGCCCACCGCGTGCTCGTCCTGTCCCAGGGACAGATCGACGGCAGGCGCATGGACATGCACCGGGTGGACATCCACGCGCGACTCGGCACCACGGAGATCTGGACGCTGCAGAACGTGGTGGGGATGGACCATCCGTTCCACCTGCACGGCTTCCAGGCCCAGATCCTCGACCGGGGCGGGGTGCCGGAGCCGTTCCCGAGCTGGAACGACCTCATCAACGTCCCCAGGCATTCCTCGGTGCGGATCGTCGTGCGCTTTGATGATTACCCGGGGCGATGGATGTACCACTGTCACATCATGGATCACGAAGACGAAGGAATGATGGGCATTCTCGAACTCTCCAACTGAAGGGAGCCGTCATGAAATCAGGGTAC
>DATGDE010000330.1:0-3278 GCA_035311125.1 Gemmatimonadales bacterium | reverse complement strand
TGGGCGAGAAGAACTTGAACTGGTCGCCCAGGCCGGGGTTGATCGCTGCGAAGTTGGTGCTGTCGATCCGCAGACCGGTTCCGGGGGTCGTGAATACGGCGCCCCGCTTCGAGTTGACGTTGAAGAAGTCCGCCGGGAAGTTGTCGACGTTGGTCAACGCGGGGGCAACACCGTCCCAGTTGATCTCGCGCCGGCCGCTGGCGGCGGGGGGCGTGTTGGGCGCATTGAGACTGCCGCCGAGCGCGGCCCGGAACTCGTCCAGCTTGGTCGCGATCGAGAGGCTGTCGCCCAGAGTCTCGTAGGTGGTGTAGGCGGGCGGCGTGGGCTGTGTGGGGCCGTTGAGACTGTTGCAGGCCGCCAAGGCCACCAGGCCCAGGATTGGGGCATAGACCGTCGGTTTCATCGTGTTCTCCATCGTGAGTGGGTTCATGTCGCTGATGGAGTCAGGCTAGCGGCCGGGCGGCGACGGCAGAATCAGGCGCAGCGCCGTCTGTCTGTAGAGAACATCGGAAGCGTCATGTCGGTCGTTGGACTACATGCGTGGAGCGGAGAGACGGAGGGGAAGGGCTTCGTCCCAAGGACTTCCTGCTCAGCCTGGACCGGGCGAAGTTCTTCACCGATGGTGCTGTCAGGCCCCGAAGGATCTGGATACGAAGGCCAAGCCGCGGCGGCGGCCGAAAGGTGGCGCGTGAAATCCCGGGATCCGACGTACGAAGCGCGGGTGCGCGAGAGCTTCAGCCGCCAGGCCCATATGGCCACGCTCGGCGCCAGGATCGTCCATATCGCGCCGGGTGAGGTGCACCTCGCGTTCCCGTTCGCCGCGCAGTTCTGTCAGCAGAACGGGTTCATGCATGCGGGGGCCATCGCCAGCGTCGCCGACTCGGCGAACGGCTATGCCGCCTGGACTCTGGCTCCGCCCGACACCGACGTCCTGGCCGTGGAGTTCAAGATCAACCTGCTGGCGCCGGCGCGCGGGGCGTCGTTTCTCGCCTGCGGCCGCGTCGTGCGCCCCGGCCGGACCCTGACCGTGTGTCAGGCCGATGTCTTCGCCATCGGGACAGGCGAGCGAACGCTCGTCGCCACCATGCTCTCGACCATCATCGTGCGTCCGACGGACGGCGGCGCCGGCGCCGCCTGACCGTATCTTCATCTGCAAGGAGCTTCATCCATGCGCGTGGCCCTCGGTATCTCGACGCTTGCCGTACTCCTGCCGGCCGCGCCCGCGCGCGCCCGGGCGCAGACGCGGGACACGCTGCTGTCCGCGCTCAAGGAGCCGCTGCGCGCGGGGTTCGCCCCGCTGGTGCCCGCGGCGCCCGGTCACCCCGTGCTGCTGCGACCGGACCGCGTGTTCGACGCCACCAGTGAAGCGACGCATGCGGGCTGGGTGGTGCTGGTGCAGGGGGACAGCATCGCTGCCGTGGGGCCGGCCGACGCGGTGCGCGTCCCGCGCGGCGCCGAGACGATCGCGTTGCCCGGCACGACGCTCCTGCCCGGTCTCATCGACGCGCACTCGCATCTCTTCCTCCATCCGTACAACGAGACGCTGTGGAACGACCAGGTGCTCGGGGAGCCCGTGGGTTATCGCGTGGTGGAGGCCGTGCTGCACGCCCGCAATACGCTGATGCAGGGGTTCACGACCCTGCGCGATCTGGGCACCGAGGGGGCCGGGTTTGAGGACGTGTCGCTCGAGCGGGCCATCGCCGAAGGGCTCGTTTCCGGGCCGCGGTTGCAGGTGGCCACCCGCGCCATCGTGGCGACGGCGAGTTACGGCCCAGGGCCGCGCGGCTTCCGGCCGGACCTCGATCTGCCGCAGGGCGGCCAGGCAGTGAGCGGCGTGCCGCAGGTGCTCGCGGCGGTGCGCGAGCAGGCCGCCCGTGGCGCCGACTGGATCAAGGTGTACGCGGACTACGGCCGGGGGCCGCGCGGCGCGACCGTTCCCACCTTCAGTCAGGAGGAGCTGAATGCCCTGGTGGCGGAAGCGCATTCATCGGGCCGTCCGGTGGCCGCGCATGCCACGACGCCGGAGGGGATGCGGCGCGCCATCCTGGCCGGCGTCAATACCATCGAGCACGGGTTCGGCGGTACCGACTCGGTGTTTCAACTGATGGCCGAGCGCGGCGTAGCGTGGCTGCCCACCCTGACGGCGGTGGAAGCGTACGCGGAGTACTTCGACGGGTATGTGCGGGGCAGCGCCCCCACCGCCAGCATGCGTCAGGCCGCGCAGGCGTTCCAGCTCGCGTTGCAGCACGGCGTGACCATCGGCTGTGGCAGTGACGTGGGCGTGTTCACCCATGGCAGCAACGCACGCGAGCTCGAATGGATGGTGCGAGACGGCATGCGTCCCGGCCAGGCCTTGCTCGCGGCGACCGCGGTGGATGCGAAGATACTCGGCCTGGAGCACGCGGTCGGCCGGGTGGTGCCTGGGTTGAAGGCCGATCTGGTGGCGGTGGCCGGGGATCCCACGCAGGATATCGCGGTCGTGAGCCGGGTGCGCTTCGTCATGAAGAACGGCGTCGTGTATCGAGCGCCCTGAGGCGGATCGGAGGCAACGCGTGCAGCAGGGACCTTCCCCGGAGGAGCGTTTTCCGATCGCCGGCATCGACCGCACGGCGTTCCTCAGGAATTTCGTCACGCGCCCCAACATCATAGTGGGCGACTATACCTACTACGACGATCCGCGCGGGCCCGCACAGTTCGAAGCGAACGTGCTGTACCATTTCGAATTCACCGGCGACCGCCTGATCATCGGCAAGTTCTGCTCGATCGCCACCGACGTGCGCTTCATCATGAACGGCGGCAACCACCCTACGACCTGGCTCACGACCTATCCGTTCCCCGTCTTCGGCCACGGCTGGGAGGCGGCACTGCCGCCGGCGTGGCCGACCAAGGGCGACACGGTGGTGGGGAATGACGTGTGGCTCGGCTACTCGGCGCTGGTGATGCCCGGCGTCGCCATCGGGAACGGGGCCATCATTGCCACGGCCGCGGTCGTTACGAAGGATGTACCCGCCTATGCGATCGTCGGCGGCAACCCGGCCACGGTGTTGCGCTACCGCTTCGATACGGACACGATCGCGCGCCTCGAGGCGCTCCGCTGGTGGGACTGGGATGCGGCGAAGATCACGCGCAACGTGAAGGCGATCTGCGGCGCCGACGTGGTCGCGCTCGAGCGTGCGGTCTGATGAGCCTGCCGCGCCGGGTCACGCCGCGACCGCAGACTTCGACGGGAATGCCGCATGCGCAGATCGGCGTCGCTCCGGATCCGACACTCGACCGCG
>DATGDE010000329.1:0-3131 GCA_035311125.1 Gemmatimonadales bacterium | reverse complement strand
CTCGGGAAACTTGCTCCGGGCCTCATAGGCATACTCGACGGCCCGGTCTACTCCGTAGCAGAACCCGAACTCCCGGGCCAGCCGGAAGGTCAGGTCGCCGACGGTCAGGGTATGGTCGTTGGCGCGGATGGCGTCCACGAGCCGGCTGTGATAGTCGGCCGTGAGAGCGCCACCGATGGCGTCCTTGAGCCCGAAACCCTTGCGGAAATACGTCTGCTCCACAACGTCAATCTAGCCGCGTCAGCCTCCCGGCGCGCAGGGCGTCGAGCACGCGCTGCACCCGCAAGCCATCGCGGAAGCCCGCCGGCTCGCCCGTGGGGGCGCTCCCGCCGATCACGGCCACCAGATCACGCGCGAGCCGCACGAAGGAGCGGGCCCACATGTTGTTCACCGATGTCCGCCCGGCGAGATCGTCAGCCACGCTGATGTCCTCGAGCGGCGCCCCGGGGCGCCCGATCTCCAACCGGCCTTCGCCGGTGAGCACCAGCGACCCCTCGCGACCCGTCAGCTGCGCCAGATGCCCGGGCCCGTGATGCGCCACGGCGGAAAGCGTCAACGTCGCGACCGCGCCGTCACTCAGCGTGAGCACTCCGCTCACGAACTCGTCGGCAGTCACCTCGCGCCGCACCCCATCGGCATCGACCCGCTCCCGGGTGAACGCGCGGACGCCTCCCGCTACCTCCACGACCTCCGCGCCGGTCCAGAAACGGCACAGGTCGATCAGGTGCGACCCCACCGCACCGAGCAGGCCGCCACCCTGAAGAGCATCGGACCACCAGGTCCACGGAGCTCCCGCGGCCTGCGGCCGTCCGTCGCCGCGCAGGTACGGCTTGAGCGAGAGCTCGATGTGGCGGATCTCGCCGATGGCGCCGGCCCGCACCAGCTCACGCACCTTGCGGCGGTTCGGCTCGTAGCGGAGCTCGTGATCGATCCACGCCGTTTGAGACAGCCGCTGCTCGGCCGCGAGGGTCATCTGCTCCGCCTCGGCCGCGTCGAGCGCCATCGGCTTCTCGCACAGCACGTGCTTCCCGGCTTCGAGCGCCGCAAGCGCGAAGCGAGCGTGACTGGGGGGCGTGGACGAAATGATCACGAGATCCACGTCGCCGGCGCGCGCCAGGTCGGCCCCGTCGTCGTGGACGCCCGGTATGCCGAATTCCGCCGCCACCGCCTCCGCGCTGGCACGCCGCCCGCTCGCAATCGCCGTGACCTGCACGCCCGGAACGAGGCGCAACCCGGGCAGCTGGACCCGCCGCGCGAAGCCGGCTCCGACGATGCCGACCCGCACCGTCATGGCTGGACCCGACAGAAGGCGGAATCGGAACCGAGCGGCACGTCGTCCACCCTCAGCACCGCCGTGCGCTGTGCCCCCGATCCCGCTTCCACGCCTCGTCCGTGCACTTCGACGGCCAGCGTCGGAGTCGACCGCGCCACCGTCGCCACCCCGTCGTCCACGGTTACGCCGTGAGAGACCGGACCCACGGAGAATCGAATCGCGACGATGGCCCCTCGCTCGGCGGTGCTGTCGGCCCGGGACAGCAGAGCGTACGACCCGGTGTCGATGGCCGGGTGCGGCGAGCGGAGCATCAGGAGCACCCCCTGACCCTGCCGGGCGCCAGTGACGAGAACGCCGCTCCCGCCGACGCAGCGCTGCCCCAACACCGGGACGTCAAACCGGATCGTGTCCGTCGTGCCCTGCAGCGTGAGACGAACCCGTCCGGTCCCGTGCGGTTCATCGCCATGCTGGCATGCTGCAAGAGAGACGACGAGGAGGGCGCAGGCGCGACTGCTCATGTTTGCGCTACGCCGAGCGTGGCCCGCGCGGCGGCCAAGGAGAGAGTGTGCGGGGCGAGCGCCTCGAGCACGGCAGCCGGCAGCGGACGCGGCCGCAGGCGCTGTCGGTCCACGCAGACGAGCACCATCCAGCCAGCGGCGGCGAGCGCGGGAGCACCGTCCCGCAGCACGTCGAAATTGAGCGTCATCGAGGTCGTGCCGACCCGACCGACGTAGGTCGCCACCCGCAGCCGATCGTCCAGGCGAGGGGGATGGAAGAACTCGCTGTGCACCGCTTTGCGGGGCAGGAAGATATCGTAACGGTCGAACACGTCCTTGTACGCGAGGCCGCAGGAGCGAAACAGCTCCGTCTCCGCGATCTCGAAGAACCGCACGTAGGAGCCGTAGAAGATGATGCCCGCGAAGTCCACGTCGGACCAGCGGACATACTCCTCGATGATGTAAGGGGCGGGGGCGACGGATGGCATCGCCCCGGGAAGCTAGAAAGACCTAGGAAGCGGCGCCAGGACGCCCCACGGCGCCATAGGACCGCAAGCGGCGCCACAGTGTGGTCCGGCTGATTCCCAGCCGCCGGGCGGCTTCGGCCAGCCGGCCTCCCGTGGCGGAGAGCGCATCGAGAATCGCCTGGCGCTCCTGTTCCGCCAGCGTCACCATGCCGCCGTCGCCGGCGACGAGTACCGCCTCACCCAGGGCCGTTTCACCATCCCGCAGCGGCACCGTTCGACCCTGTCTGGCCAGCAGGGCTCGCCGGGCCTCCCCGGCGTTTTCCTTTGATCCGGCGAGGTAGCGACGCGCGGCCGTGTTGGCGTACACCAGCCCACCACCGACGTCGAACACCGCGATCCCCTGCTCGAGCGACTCGAGTACCGCGCGACCGAGGATGTCCATCGGCATCCCTTACCATCGGTACCACCGAAATGTTTCATCTACGCCGCGGCCGCCGCCCCCGACGGACCAGCTGGGCGCGCTCGGTCCGGGGCAACTCGGTGAGCTGCCGCCGCATGTCCGCCAGCGTATCGGCCCGCACCGACGGCCGCCGGCCCCGCAGCACGCTGAAGCGCAGGGGCCGATCCAGGCTCGGCAGGTCCTCCTCCCGCAGGCGGCGCGCCTGCCCTTCCTTGAGACGTAGTCGCACGACCCCCCCACCCGGTTCGAGCTCGTAGTCGAGCGGAACGCGGTCACCGTAGAGGTGGAGCGATGACGGCAACGCGTCCAGGCGCTCACGCACGTCCGCCGGGACGATGGCGTCGACGTCCAGCCCCATGGGACACCGGATGAACGCGTCCCAGCCATTCACGCCGGCCAGTTGCTCGACCAGCAGGGAAATCAGACGCTCGGGA
>DATGDE010000328.1:0-4216 GCA_035311125.1 Gemmatimonadales bacterium | reverse complement strand
CGGCAGGCTCGTTGCGCGCGTCTCGTGTCCACGGGTGCGTATGCAGGACCCGACATTCGGTCGGGCCTCCTCCCCTTGGCGGACCGCTCCGCTCGGAGGCATCAGGAGATGTCGTATGTGCATTATGTGATTCTAGGACTGGCCGGGACGGCCGTCGGAGTAGTCCCGGAACGGGCTCTCGCCCAGCAGGTCCCCGGCGCCGCCCCGCCGTCGCTGGTGCTCACGCGCCGGCAGGCGGTCGACACGGCGCTCGCCCACAATCCGCAGCTGCGCGTCGCGCGGGAACAGGTGGCGCAGGCGCGCGCTCGTGCCGTCCAGAATACCGCGTTCCCCGATCCGACGCTGAGCGGGGATCTGACCGGTCAGACGAGCGCGACGCGGTTCCGATCCAACACGGGGAGCGACGTCGCAATCGGTCTCGCGCTCCCATTCCCGACCAAATTCCTGTTGCGGCGGCAAGTGAGCAGTGCCGACGTCGATGCCGCGCAATTCGGCTATGACCAGCTGCGCCAACAAACGGCGTCCCAGACGGCCCAGGGCTACGACGCGCTGATCGTGCTGCTCCGCCACCGCGCCGATCTGCTGGAGGGAGATTCGCTCGCCCGGAGCTTCCTCCAGAAGACCCAGGTTCGCTTCGAGGCCGGCTCGGTGCCGCGACTGGACGTCCTGAAGGCCCGGGTGGATCTCGCCCAGGCGGAAAACGCGCTGCTCGCCAATCAACGGGATGTCGCGAACGCGCGGGCCGCGCTCAATCGCCTGCTGGGGCGCCGGCTCGACGCGGGGATCGAGGCCGCCGACACGCTCGCCGTGCCGGCCGACCTGCCGCCGCTCGACTCACTCGTGGCCCTCGCACTGGCCCGCCGGCCCGAGCTGCTGGGACTCACGCGCCAGCGTGCCGGTGCTGGCGCCGCGACCGCCCTGGCGCAGCAGTACTGGCTTCCGGACCTGGGACTATCGGTCGAGAAGAACCTGAGCCAGGGAACGCCCGGGACCTACACGACGGGCATCGGCTTCACCGTGCCCCTGTTCTTCTGGAACCACCAGCGGGGCGAGGTGGCGGAGTCGAAGCACCGCGAGCGGGAGCTCGCGGCGGCCTACGCGGATCTCGAAGCGGCGGTCGAAGAGGACGTGCGTACGACATATGCCACCGCCGCCACCGCGCTGCAGCAGGCGGTGTATCTGCGGGACGAATTGCTGCCCGAAGCCCGCCGGGCGTACGAGATCGCCCTGACCAGTTACGGGCTGGGTGGCTCGTCGACCCTCGACGTGCTCGACGCCCGTCGAACCCTGCTCGACGCCGAAAGCCAGTATGCCGATGCCCTCGGCGTCGCCAACGACGCGCGGATCGACCTGGAACGGGCGATCGGCGCTTCCCTGGACATGGACGCCGCCGGAGCCCGCCATGAGAACTGACCGCCGCCTCTGGATCGTCGCCACGCTGTGCGCCGCCTGCGGGCACAGCACCGCGAAGATCGAGACCGATCACGCCGCCTTCGGTCTCACCGCATCGCAGCGGGCCCGGATCCATGTCGAGGCCGTGAGCGACACCACGTTCCGTCCCACGGTCGAGGTCACCGCGACCGTGGCCTTCGACGGCGACCACAGCACCCAGGTGCTCGCCCCCATCTCCGGGCCGGTGAGTCGCATTCTGGTAGAGCCGGGAGCACGGGTCGCCGCGGGGCAGCCGCTCGCCTACGTCTCCTCGCCGGACTTCGCCGCAGCGCTTGCCGCCTACCGCAAGGCGCAAGCAGCGGCGACCAACGCCGTGCGGGTGGCCGCGCGTGATTCGGCGTTATATGCGAACGACGCCCTGGCTCGGCAGGAGCTCGAGCAGGCCCAGACCGACGCCGCCGCCGCCGTGGCCGACCGGGACGCGGCACTCGATCAACTCCATGCGATCGGCATCGACTCCACCTCACTCGACGCACTGCGCCGCAACCAGCCGCTTCAGGTCTCCCAGGGGGTAATCCGGGCGCCGCTTCCCGGCAGCGTGGTCGAGCGGCTCATCACGCCGGGCCAGCTGATCCAGGCAGGCCAGACGCCCTGCTTCACCGTGGCTCGGCTCGGGACGATGTGGGTGATGGGGAACGTGTTCGAGCAGGATCTCCCCGACGTGACGGTCGGCGACGCAGCCGACGTCCAGCCCACGGGCGGCGAGCGGGCGTTCCGCGGGAGGGTGGACTATGTCGGCGCGCTCGTCGACCCAGACACCCGCGCGACCGCGGTGCGCATCGTGACCGAGAACCCGGGCGAAGGCTTGAAGAAGGATATGTATGTCCGTGCCGTCATCCACTCGCGGCACGCCCGGCGGGGATTGCTCGTGCCCACCTCCGCGGTGCTGCGCGACGACCAGAATCTGCCGTTCGTTTTCCTGGTCAAGCCGGACAGCTCCTTCGAGCGGCGCACGGTGCGGTTGGGCACGCGGGTCGGGGACCGGTTCGAGATCGTGACCGGCCTCGCCCGGGGCGACCGCGTGATCACGGAGGGCGGGCTGTTTCTGCAGTTCGCGGAGAACCAGTGACGCAGCCGCCACCGCCGCCCCCCGACGAGCTCCGCACCGCGTCCCTGATCAACCGGATCGTTGCGGTCTCGCTGCGGCAGCGGTTCCTCATCGGGCTGCTGACGCTGCTCCTGGTCGGCGTCGGGGTCTGGTCGTTCTCGCGGCTCCCGGTGGATGCGTACCCCGATCTCTCGCCGACCATGGTGGAGGTGATCACCCAATGGCCGGGGCATGCCGCGGAGGAAGTCGAGCGCCTGATCACGGTTCCGCTGGAAGTCGAGATGAACGGCCTGCCGCGGATGCAGATCATCCGGTCCATCTCGCTCTACGGGCTCTCCGATGTCGTGATGACGTTCGCGGACGGCACCGACGACTACTTCGCCCGCCAGCAGGTCTTCGAGCGCCTCCCCGACGCCGATCTCCCCCAGGGCGTGTCCCCTTCGGTCTCCCCGCTCTTCTCGCCATCCGGACTGGTCTATCGGTACGTGGTGGAAAGTCCCGACCGCTCGCCCATGGAGCTGAAGATCATCAACGAATGGGTGATCGGCCGGCAATACAAGGCGGTGCCGGGCGTCGCCGACGAATCGCCGCTCGGCGGTGAGACTTTTCAATATCAGGTACTGCTCGATCCGACCCGGCTGGCCGGCGCCGGATTGTCGGTCGCAGACGTGGAGAGCGCCCTGGCGCAGAACAACGGCAACGCCGGGGGCGGCTTCTACGCCGAGGGCGGCCAGTTCTACTACATCCGGGGTCTCGGCCGGTTGCAGACGCTCGAGGACATCGGCAACGTCGTGCTCGCCAACCGACACGGCGTGCCGATCCTCGTGAAGGACGTCGGGCAGGTGGTCGTGGGACATGCGCCGCGTCTCGGACAATTCGGGTTCAACCAGACCGACGATGCGGTCGAAGGCGTGATCCTGATGCGCAAGGGCGAGCAGGCGCAGACCGTCCTCAAGGGTGTCGCGGCCAAGACCCGGGAGCTGAACGAATCCATCCTGCCGAAGGACGTCAAAGTCCACGCCTACTACGACCGCAGCGACCTCATCGCCCTGACCACCCACACGGTCGAGGGGAACCTGGCGCGTGGGATCATTCTGGTGCTCGTCGTGCTGGTCTTCTTCCTGTACGACGTCCGGTCGGCGCTGATCGTCGGGGTCACCATCCCGCTGTCGTTGCTGTTCGCGTTCCTGTGGCTCGATCTGCGTGACATCCCCGCAAACCTGCTGTCCATCGGAGCGATCGATTTCGGCATCCTGGTGGACAGCGCGGTGATCATGGTGGAGAACATCCATCGGCAGATCGCCGCGCGCTACGGAACGGAGTACAAGGTCTACGACGTCATCGTCGACGCTGCGGCCGAAGTGGACCGGCCGATCTTCTACTCCGTCGCGGTGATCGTCGCCGGGTTTCTGCCGATCTACGTGCTCTCGGGACCGTCGGGCAAGTTGTTCAAGCCGACCGCGGACACGATGATCTTCGCGCTGGTGGGCTCGCTCCTCGTCACGCTGACTCTGCTGCCGATGCTGTGCGCCTGGCTGCTGCGCCGCGGCATCAAGGAACGCCGCAACCCGGTGTTCGAATGGATCAAGCAACGGTACGAGCGGACGCTCGACTGGTGCCTGGCGCGTCCGCGGGCGACGATTGCGGCCTCCGGAGGGCTGTTCGCGCTCGGCCTGCTGCTCACCCCGGCGATCGGCGCGGAGTTCATGCCGCACC
>DATGDE010000327.1:0-7377 GCA_035311125.1 Gemmatimonadales bacterium | reverse complement strand
ATGACGGGGATCAACGTGTCGGGCCTCGGGACCGTGGCCAACCGCTCGATGCGCGGCGTCAATCTCGCAGGGCTGGGGGTCGTCGCCGACGGCGATCTTACCGGTTTCAGCGTCTCGGCTCTGGGAACGGTCGCGAACGGGAGCGAAGGGGGCGTGAATGTGGGCGGTCTCGCCGTCGTGGGAAACGGCCGGGTGTGGGGATTCACCGTCGGCGGTCTGGCGGTCGTGTCCAACGGCCCGGTGGATGGGGTGAGCGCAGGCGGTCTCGCGGTGGTGGGCGACCAGGCGGTTCGAGGAATTACCGCGGCAGGCCTCGCCGTCGTCACCGGCGGCACGATGACGGGGTTGGCGGTCGCAGGGCTCGCGGTGGTGAGCGCCGGAGGGATCCGCGGCGTGGCGATCGGCGGCGTGCATGTCGAGGGCGGGCGATGGATCGAAGGGCTGGCTATCTCGCCTATTCGCACGCGAACCTGGGACCTGACCGGCGTGTCGCTCGCGGGCTACAACCGCATCAAGGGGGAGCAACACGGCCTCACGATCGGTCTCTACAACTACGCGAAGACACTGCACGGCGTGCAGCTCGGGCTGATCAACAACGCGCGCAACAACCACGGCTTGCTTCGAGTCCTGCCGCTGGTCAACGTCCATTTGCGCTGATCTACGGCAGGCTCGGCATGCGTACGATCAAATGATCGGCGCGACGGGTATCTACTTCCTCGTCCTGGAGGCAGGGCCGATTCTCATCGTGGCGGACGGGCGCGGTGACGCGACCTTGCTGGTCGACCGCGAGTACCGGGTGCTCACGGCGTTCGTCGTTCCGTAAGCGACCGCTGGGCGGTGCTGGCGAGCGGCGCCGTCAGACACCAGCTTTCTACCCCTCAGCCCCCCCGCTCGAGGGCCATCATGCCGCGAATCGGATTGCCCGTCGTCAGCTATCAGCTATCAGCTATCAGCCGTCAGCCGTCAGCTATCAGCTGACCGGAGGGAGAGACCCATGAGGACCTACTCGTCATTGGCCATCGTGGCACTGGTTGCCGTCCTTCCTGCGTCGATCAGAGGCCAGGAGACCGCGTCCGACACCCTGCTCACCGTCAACCACTATCTCGACTGGGAGCAGGTGAGCGACCCGCAGCTCTCGCCCGACGGATCGCAGATCGTCTACACCCGCATGTGGGTGAACCGGCTGGAAGACCGGTGGGAGTCGGCCCTGTGGATCATGAGCGCCGACGGGTCGAAGAACCGGTTCCTCACGAAAGGCTCGGGAGCGCGCTGGTCGCCCGACGGCAGCCGCATCGCCTACCTGGCCGACGGGGAGCCCAAGGGAACGCAGGTGTTCGTCCGCTGGATGGACGCCGAGGGCGCCACGTCGCAGATCACCCGGGTCACCGAGGCGCCGAGCGAGCTTCACTGGTCCCCCGACGGGAAATCACTCTCGTTCGCCATGCTGGTGCGGCATGCGACGCCGTGGACCATCAGCATGCCGGCCGCGCCGACGGGGGCCAACTGGACCGCCGCGCCGCGCGTGGTGGACCGGCTGCACTACCGCCAGGACCGGCGCGGCTTCATGGAGGACGGCTATCTCCATCTCTTCCTGGTGCCCGCCGAAGGCGGAACGCCACGCCAACTCACCAGTGGCGACTGGAACGTGGGGGCCCGCTTCGATGGCCTGTCCTCCGGCGTGGGCTACGACTGGACCCCCGATGGGAAGGCCATCGTGGTAGACGGCCTGAAGGACGCGGGTGCGGACCACAACTACCGCGCTTCGCGTCTCTACGTCGTTAACGTGGCCAGCGGCGCGATCCGCCAGCTCACCACGCGTCCCGGAACGTGGAGCGACCCCGTCATCTCGCCCGATGGGCGCACCGTGGCGTTCACCGGTTACGACTCCGCCGATGTCAGTTACCGGGCGGCGGACCTGTGGCTGATCGGCGTGGACGGGGGAGGGATGCGCAAGATCTCGGGCGATCTGGATCGTGACCCGGGGGGTGTGCGCTGGGCTCCCGACGGGAGCGGCGTCTACTTCACCGCCGGCGATCGCGGCGCGGAAAACGTGTGGCTGGCGACGCTGGCGGGGAGTGGGCCGCGGCAGGTCACCAGCGGCGCGCACATGCTGTCGCTCACGTCGCTCGATCGCAACCTGAACGCGGTCGGTACCCAGAGCGATCCGGCGAATCCTCCGGACGTGGTACGCTTCAACCTGCGCCGGCCGGGACCGGTCACGACCCTCACCGACGTCAACGCCGACGTGCTGGACCGCGTCCACCTGGCGAAGATCGAGGAGGTGTGGTACGGCTCGAGCGGCGGGGCGCGGATCCAGGGATGGATCGTGAAGCCGCCGGCGTTCGACCCGTCCCGGAAGTACCCGCTGATCCTCGAGATCCACGGCGGGCCGCACGGGATGTACGGCGTCGGGTTCAACTACATGTTCCAGAATTTCGCCGCCAACGGCTACGTGGTGCTGTATGTCAATCCGCGCGGCAGCACGGGGTACGGCTCGGCGTTCGGCAACGCCATCTTCCACGCCTACCCGAGCGTGGACTACGACGATCTGATGGCGGGCGTGGATACGCTCGTGGGCCGCGGCTATGTCGACACGACGCGCATGTACGTGTCGGGTTGCTCGGGCGGCGGCGTGCTGTCGTCCTGGGTGATCGGCCATACGCATCGCTTCGCGGCGGCGGCGGTGCGCTGCCCGGTGATCGACTGGATCAGCATGGCGGGCGAAACCGACATCCCGCTCTTCACCTACAACTTCTTCGACGCGCCGTTCTGGGAAAAGCCGGAGCAGTGGCTGAAACAGTCGTCGCTGATGTACGTGGGCAACGTGACCACGCCGACCATGCTCATGACGGGCGAGCTCGACCTGCGCACGCCGATGCCGCAGACGGAGGAATTCTATGCGGCGCTGCAGTACCGCGGGGTGGAGGCGGTGATGCTGCGGTTCAACGGCGAGTACCATGGCACGGGCTCGAAGCCGACCAACTTCATGCGGACGCAGCTGTACATGATGAGCTGGTTCCAGAAACACGCAGGCCAGCAGCCAGCGGCGGCCGCCTCCTCGTCCCGGTGACGGCCCGCCCGCCGGAGGCCTGGCTGCGGGGCCCGGTCGACGGCATCGCGCCGGTGCTGCAGCCCGCGGCGCATGCATTGATTCAGGCGTCGGAGGAGCTCGCGGCGGCGGTCGCCGGCCTGCCCGTCGCGACGGTCTGGGCCGGCCCAGGCGGAGTCGCGTCCATCGGGTTTCACCTGCGGCACATCGCCGCCAGCACCGACCGCCTCCTCGCCTACGCCCGTGGAGCACCGCTGTCGGCGGAGCAACTGCGCGAGCTGGCCGAGGAGAAAGCGCCGGGCACGCCACCGGCCGAAGCCCCGGCGCTCCTCGCGCATGCGCACGCCCGGATGCACGCGGCGCTCGACGCCTATCGCGCCGTGGACAACGGCATCCTGTTCGAGCCGCGCACGGTGGGACGGAAACGCTTGCCGACCACCGTCTTCGGTCTGCTCGCCCACATCGGCGAGCACGCGATGCGACACACCGGGCAGGTCGTCACCACGGCCGGAATCATGCGAGCGCAGCGCCTGGACTAGGCCGGGCTAGGACGGCGGCGCGAAGAGGATCCGGGCGTCCACCGCCGTGACCCCGTGCGGAAACGCCAGCAGCGGGTTGATGTCCAGCTCGACGATCTCCTCGAAATCAGTCGCCAGCTGGGCCACCCGTTGCAGCGCCTCCCCGAGCGCCGCGAAATCGACCGGCGGGGCGCCCCGCACGCCCTCGAGAATCGCCACGCTCTTGATCCCCTTCAACATGTCGTGCGCCTCGAGCGGGCCGATCGGTGGGATGCGGAAGACGACATCCCGCAGGGCTTCGACGTAGATCCCTCCCAGACCGAACATCACGAGCGGCCCGAAGGCGCGGTCGCGACTCACCCCGACGATGGTCTCTCGTCCGCCCGGGACCATGCGTTGTACCAGGACGCCGTCGATCGTGGCCTGCGGAGCCGCGCGGGCCACGCCGTTCAGCATCTCCGCACACGCTTCCTGCACCTCCACCGCCGTTCCCAGGTTGATGCGGACGCCGCCCACTTCCGTCTTGTGGACGATTTGCGGCGAAACCACCTTGAGCACCACCGGGTAGCCGATCTCGGTGGCCGCGTGCGCGGCGTCGCGGGGGTCGCGTGCGAGGCGCGCGGGTGCCGTGGGCACGCCGTACGCCGTGAGCACGCCCAGCACCTCGAGCTCGGAGAGCTTCTGCCGGCCCGCCTTCCGGGCCTGGGCGAGCAACCGGGCGGCGCCGTCATGGTCCACCGGGAGCGGTTTGTACGCCGTCTCGGGGCGGGCGCGCCATCCCCGCAGCCGCCGCAGGGCTCCCAGCGCCCGGGCCGCAGATTCGGGGAAGATGTAGGTCGGAATGCCGGCGCGGTGCAGCTCGGCTTTTCCCTCCTGGAGCCCTTCGCGGCCCATGAGCACCGCCAGGACGGGCTTGGACGGATGCTCGCGCGCGGCGGCGGCGATCGATTCGGCGACGTCCTCGGCGCGAATGCCGAGCGGGGGGACGAAGATGGCGACGGCCGAGTCCACGTGGCCATCGGCCAGGACGGCATCGAGCGCCGCCCGGTAGTCCGCGGCGGTCGCCGAAGCGATCATGTCGACCGGGTTGCGCAGGCTGGCCTCGGGCGGAAACAGCGGACGCAGCCGCGCGATCGTCTCGGGTGTGAGATCCACGAGCTCCAGCCCCTGCGGCTCGAGCGCGTCGGCGACCAGGATACCGGGGCCTCCTGAATTGGTGAGCACGGCGGTGCGCCGCGACCGTGGCAGCGCCGGCCCGTTGAACGCCATCGCCATGTCGAACAGCTCCTCCATGGAGGTGGCGCGCAGCACTCCGGCTTGCGTCAGCAAGGCGTCCACCGCGGCATCGCTCGCGGCCAGCGCGCCGGTGTGCGAGGCGGCGGCTCGCGCGCCGACCTTGGAGCGGCCCGATTTCAGCGCGATGATCGGCTTCTGTTTCGCGATGCGGGAGGCGATCTCGAGGAACCGCCGCGGGTTGCCGAAGTTCTCCACGTACATCAGGATCACCTTGACCGCGTCGTCGTGCTCCCAGTGCAGCAGGAGATCGTTGCCGCTCACGTCGGGCTTGTTGCCCACCGACACGAACTGCGAGATGCCGATCCCGTACTCCTTCGCGTAGTCGAGCACGCTCATGCCCAACGCCCCCGACTGCGATACGAACGCCGCATGCCCGAAGGGCGGCATCGAGGGGGCGAACGTCGCATTCAGCGACACCGCCGGGTCCGCGTTCAGCACGCCCATGCAGTTCGGCCCGACCATTCGCATGCGGTGACGGTGCACGATTTCGACCAGCTGTCGCTCGGCTACGGCGCCCGCCTCCCCGACTTCCTTGAAGCCGGCCGAGATCACCACCAGGCCGCGCACGCGCTTCTCGCCGCACTGCTCGGCGACCGCCGCCACGTGCTCCCGGGGAACGACGATCACCGCCATATCGACGGCGTCGGGGATCTCCAGCACCGAGGGGTAGGCCTTGATCGAGTGCACAGCCGAGGCATTCGGATTGACCGGGAACACCGCACCGGTGAAGCCGTAGCGCACGATGTTGGCGAGAATCTCGTTGCCGATGGTGTCGGGACGCCGCGACGCGCCGATGACGGCGACGGAGCGCGGCCGCAGGATCGGCTCGAGATCAGGCATGGCGATCCGGTTCGGCGTGATGATGGGGATCGGGAAAGATGCAGGCAGCGTATCCGAGCACCTTCGCGCCTCCTTTGAGCAGGCTGGGGGTGGGGCGCCAGCCCCGCTCCACTCGAGCGTCGAGCAGCTCCTGGTCGGTGGGGCCATGATCCCAGACGGCGACCGCCGTCAGGGCGCCCAGTCAGGTGACGTCGAACGCGAGCGTGAGTCCATGACGCCACGGCACCAGCACATCGTGGGTGTATTCGTCCTGGGTGAGAACGGCCGGTGCGGTCACCGGCGGATCGAGGGTGCGTGCCCAGGTCAGCACATCGCCCAGGGATCCCATGGGAGCGAGCTCGTCCCGCAGCGCGGCGAGCACCGCTGCTGCGGTCCCGGCGCGATCGAATACATCCGTCATGCGGTATGTCCCAGACGTTCGCGCAGCGCCCGCAAGGGTCGGGCGAGCCAGCCCTCCTCACGGGCACCCTCCTCCCGCGCAGCGTGCGTCCACGCGGCCATCACCGCCCCCCGATCGAGGAACCCGACCACGCGGCCCGGTTCGGTGCGGCTCACGACCGGCAGGTGTCCGATGTCGTGGTCGACCATCCTGGCCGTCGCGACCTCGAGCAACTCGTCGGGATAGGTCACGACGAGATCCGCCGTTCCCGCCTCGAGGACGGTCCGCCCGGCGGTGTCGGGCTGCCATACCGTGCGCGTCAGGTCGCCCCGGGTGATCAGGCCGACCAGGTGACCGGCCTCGTCGGCGATGGGCCACGCCTGGCGCCGCCCCACGACGGGGTCCAGGTGAGCGAGCTGCAGGAACAGAGTATCCACCGGGAGGTTCGCGGGGATCGTAGGGACGTCCCGTTCCATCACGTCCTCCACCCACAGCCGGTGCAGGGGACTCACGCTGTACTCGCGCATCACGTGATGGCCGCGCCGCGCCACCTTCTCGGTGAGGATGGAGCGCTTCATGAGCAGCACGGTCACGGCGTCGGCGGCGACACAGGCGATCAGGAGAGCGGGCAGGATGTTGATGTCGTGCGTCAGCTCCAGCACGAAGACGATCGCCGTCAACGGCGACCGCATCGTCCCACCCATCATGGCTCCCATCCCGATGCCGGCCCAGAGCCCGGCGTCTGCGCCGGGCAGCCATGGGGCCAGCAGGGCGCCCAGCGCGCCCCCCATGATCAGCAATGGGGCGAGCACTCCTCCCGACGTGCCCGACCCCAGAGCCACCGCCCAAATCACCGCCTTGGTCACGAGCAGGCCGAGCAGGAACGCGCCCACGAGGTGTCCGGTGAGCAGGTCGTGGATGGTATCGTATCCGACGCCGAGCGCCCGCGGGTACAGCCAGCCACCCACTCCGACGGCCACGCCGCCGATCATGGGCCACCACATCCAGTGAATCGGCAGCTTGCGGAACAGATCCTCCGCTCCGTAGACGAGCGCAGTGAGCAGCCCCGATCCGAGACCGGCGATGATGCCCATGCCCGCGGCGCACGCCAGCACCATCCATGAGAGGGTGGCATGTGGCGGCACGGGAAAGATCGGGCCCGGCCCGAGGAGCGGGACGCGGAGCAGTGCAGCGACCGCTGCCGCCGCGGCGACCGGGATGAAGCTCTGGGGCCTCCATTCGAACAGCAGCAGCTCCACCGCCAGCAGTACGGCCGCGAGCGGCGTCGCGAACAC
>DATGDE010000326.1:0-2183 GCA_035311125.1 Gemmatimonadales bacterium | reverse complement strand
CGCCTGGCGGCATCGGATCGCCCGAGCTAATTCCGGTTTTTGGAGAATGACCAGCACCTCTACCCGCTCGACGAGGTCCCTGCATGCAACCCGACGGCGCATCCCCGCTTCCCGCCTGGGAAAGCTTCTACGTGATCATCGGCTCCGCGTCCGCCGGGCTCACGGGATTGATGTTCGTCGTGATGACGTTGATACCTGAATCGCGGCGCCAGGCCGGGATGGTCTCGCTCAACGCGTTCGCGACCCCCAACGTCGTCCATTTCTGCGCCGCCCTGCTCGTGTCCGCCGTGCTCAGCGCGCCCTGGCACACCCTGTCCTACGTCGCCCTGCTCCTCGGCCTGATGGGGCTCGCCGGCATCGTGTACGTGGGCATCGTCATCCGTCGCACGCGCATCCAAACCGACTACCGGCCGGTGCTGGAAGACTGGCTATGGCATGTGGTCTTTCCGCTGGCCGCGTACCTGACGCTCGTCGTGGCCGCGCTGATCCTGCCGCGCGCATCCACCAGAGCCCTGTACTCGATCGGGACGGCGTCGGTCGTCCTGCTGTTCACCGGTATCCACAACGCATGGGACACCGTGACCTACATGGCCCTCGAGCAGCACCCGCCCAAGCGTCGGAAGTGAGCCACCCCGGTGACGGGGGGGCGGTCTGCTCGCTACGCCACGGACACCGCAGCGGGTTCGCGGCTCTTCCGGGCACCGAGGCGCGCGATCGCGCGGTACAGCGCATCGCGCAGCGCCTTCTCGCGCGGATCGTTCTCCAGGTAGAAATCCAGCTTGTTCATCACGTAAGCGTAGCCTACGTGCGCGTCCGGATCGGCGAACCCGAAGGAGCCGCCGGCACCGGGCGAACCGAATGCGCGCTGGCTCGAGCCGAAGAACGGCTCGGGACCAGGACGCAGGAAACCGAGCGAGAAGTAGGACGGCACGCCCAGCACCACGTCCCGACGACCCGCCGGCTTGGGTGGCGCGGTCACGCGGGCGAACGTCTCGGGTGTCAGCCCGAGCTCGGCGCCGCCCTCCGCGAAGGCCGAATAGATACGCGCGATCGCGCGCGCGGTCCCGATGCCGTTGCCCGCGGGCACCTCGACCTCGAGGTAACTCCGGTCGTTGGGGTCGACGCCCAGCCCCGCGAACGAGCGGCGCAACAGCGAGCCCGGGCGGATCATCTTCAAGGTCACCGCGATGGGGGTGTAGCGCAGCGCGAGCAGTCCACGCCACGGGGACAGCGGCTTGACCCTGGCGAGGCGCGCGGACGGAATCTCCGGCGGGAGACCGATGTAGAAATCGACGCCCAGCGGCACGGCGATCTCGTCGTGGAAGAAGCGCCCCAGCGAGCGGTGTGCCGGGTCCACGCGCCGGATCAGTTGCTGCATGTACAGCCCGAGAGTCATCGTGTGGTAGCCGTGACGCGTGCCCGGCGGCCAGGCCGGCTGCTGGCGGGCGAGCACGCGCGACATGTACTCGAGGTCGCGCAGCTTCGCGATCGTCAGCGGCTCGTCGAGCAGGACGAGCCCCGCCTCATGGCCGAGCAGCTGGCGCACGGTGATGGCGGCCTTGCCGTTCTGCGCGAACTCGGGCCAGTAGCGCGCCACCGGCGCCTCGTAGTCCAGCCAGCCGCGCGCGTTGGCCAGCGCCAAGGTCATGGCCGAGAGGCCTTTCGTGGTGGACATGACCACGACCATCGTGTCTTCGTTCCAGGGATCGTCGCTTTCCGGCGTGCGGCGGCCACCCCAGAGGTCCACGACCTTCTCGCCGCGCCAGTACGCCGCGACGGCGGCGCCGATGTCGCCGCGTGCGGTGAAGTTGTTCTCGAACTCGGCACGGACTGCTTCGAAGCCGGGGGCGACCAGCCCGTCAATGCGAGGTGTCGGTTTCATGGGAGTGTCCGTTGCACAGCGGGCCGGGGACGGCGCAAGAGCTTGACGGCCAGCACGGCGAGCCAGAGCATCCACACGGCGATGATGACGCGCTCCCACACCCCGACCAACGGCGTAGGCAGGTTCGCCTGGATGCGCGGGGCATCCACCGAGGTCAAGACGCCGAACGCGACCATCAGCACCATGGTCGCGACGGAGTAGGAGCGAAACCGCGTTCCGAAGGCCGCCGCGGCGAAGCCCATGGCGACCAGCGTGAGGAGGTTGGACGCTGCCGTCCAGACGATGTGGAGCGTATCGCTCA
>DATGDE010000325.1:0-13104 GCA_035311125.1 Gemmatimonadales bacterium | reverse complement strand
AACGCGGTAGGCTTTGCGCACCTCCCCGAATGTCCGGCGGAACCGGCCCGAGCGCGTCCAGCTCCAGTTGTGGTACAGGAACGAATGCCCCAGCTCGTGCAGGATGAGTCCGGTGAGCATGTTCCAGGAGATCTCGTCGCGCCGGCGTTTTCCCGTCACGTAGCGGCGGTCGATCTCGATCACCTTGGGCGCCGCCGGAGACACGCCGGACACCCCGGGGCGCAGCAGGATGCGATAATCCCAGTCCTTGATGCGCGAGACGATGAGCAGGCTCCGCACGCGGCGCAGCGCCTGCCGTACGAGATCGCGTCCGGTCGCATCCTCGCCGCACCACGGGCACGTCTCCATCCAGTCGTCCACGCCGCGGTCGCAGTGGGGGCAGTCGTTCTCGAAACGTTCGTACTTCCACTGCTGCACCTTGCCGCACCAGGGGCACCACTGCATCGGGTACTGGAGACCACCATGGCACCGCCGGCAGCGGCGCTCGTACTTGAACCCCTTGGGCTTCTTGAGCGGCTCGACACTGGACTGTTCGTCACGGATGTCCCGCCCGCACCACGGGCAGTAGGAAAAGCTGTCCGAGACCACCCAGCGGCAGTAGCGGCACTCGGCACCGGTCTGGAGCTGCGGATCGCCCCACCGCAGCGCCTTGCTGCAGTTCGGACAGTGGTACCAGAAGCGCTCGATCTCCGCGCGGCACCGCGGGCAGCGCAGCTCGGGTCGCGGCACCTCGCGGCGCCGCACCAGCGTCCGCACCGCCGACCACACCGAGGCGGTCATCGGCGCAGGGCCTCGTCCACGATCCGCTGGATGAACGCCCGGTAGTTCATTCCCGCCTTCTCGGCGGCATTGGCGAGCTCGTGACCGTAGGCGATGAAGGGATTCGGGTTCGCCTCAAGCACGTAGACCTCGTGGTCGTGCGTCAGGCGCAGGTCCATGCGCGCATAGTCCTGCAGCCACAGAGCGTGAAACGCCGTCTCGCACACCCCGCGCACCTTCCCGCGCACCGCCTCGGAGAGACGGGCAAAGCCCGAGCGGATGTGATGGCGCTCGCGGTATTCGTCGTCCCATTTCGCCTTGTAAGTCACGATGCGCCGCTCCGCCTTGGGGACCTTGCCGAAGTGCAGCTCCACCACCGGCAGCATGTCCAGCGGGTCGTTGCCGATCAGCGAGGCGTACAGCTCGCGCCCCTCGACCAGCTCCTCGGCGATGGCCGCCTGCTGGAACTTGCCGTGGATGAACGTCACGCGCTCGGCGAGGCTCTCGTCGTCGCTCACCACGGACGCCTGCGAGATGCCGACGGACGCGTCTTCCAACAGCGGCTTCACGATCAGCGGGAAGCGCAAGGTCGAAGGCCGCAGGAATGGATCGCCCGGATGGAACGTGGCGAACTCCGGCACCCGGATGCCGTGGTGTTTGAGAATCTTCTTGCTCATCGACTTGTTGCGCGCGACGAGCAGTCCGGTGGGGGTGGAACCGGTGTGCCGCCATCCGTGCATCTCGAGTACGGCCGCTACGGCGTACTCGTACTGTGCGCTGCCGCGGAAACCCTCGCAGCAGTTGAAGACGAGCGCGGGATCGAAGGTGCGCAGCCCGTCCACCAACGGTCGCACGTCGTCCACGATTCCCACCATCAACACGTCGTGGTCGTTCTGCATGAGGGCGCGCGCCACGTCGTACTCCGCCTCCTCGACCTTGCCCTCCGCGATCTCACGCTTGTAGTCCGCATCCGCCCACCCGGGATGCGGGGTATCGAACACGACCGCGATCTTCATGCCCGCCGCCCCGCGCGCGCCCGCTGCATGTCCCGCCCCACGGTACGCAGCGCCAGGAGGAGCACCAGACCGCCGATGAGGCCCACCGCCGGTAGCAGCAGCATCGCCCGTCGCAAGGCTTCATCGGCCCGCAGATGCCACACCGCCTGCAGACGGTCGGACAGGTACCCGATCAGCGGCGGCGCGATCGCATCGCCCGCCAGGTGCGAGAACAGCAGAAACGCCCCCATCACCGACGCGCGAATGGCCGCTGGTACGACGTCGAAGATCACCGCGGCGAGGGGGCCGTTGTACCATGTATAGAAGAAATAGATCGTGAACACGAGCGGCGCGAACAGCCGCAGGTTGTTTGTCAGGATCAGCGCCACGCACACCGGCGAGCCGAGCAGGAAGCCAGCCCCGGCGACCGCCACGCGCGCCCCGTTCCAGCGCTCGAACAGGGAGTCCGCGAGGCGGCCGCCCGCCAGGGCGCCGAGCGCGCCACCGGCCAGTCCCCACAAGCCGAATTCGCGCCCCACGTCGCTCACCGAGAAACCGTGGACCCGCTGCATGAAGCTCGCCGCCCAGGCGATGAGCCCGTTCACCGCGAAGGTCACGAGCGCCCCGCCCACGAACACCCAGATGAGCGTCGGCACGCGCAGCACTATGGCCGCCGCCTCCACGAACTCTTCGAACGCGGTCGCCGCCACCTCCTGGGCTTCCGACGTGCGGCGCAACGCGACCGGCACGAGGCGCGCCACGGTCCACGCCACGCCCACCCCGACGAACATGCCGAAGACGGCCACGACCATCTCGGTCGGCATCACCCGGATCAGCGCCAGCACACCGCTGACCAGCGCGCCCACCGCCGACAAGCCGATCAAGGGCGCGCTGTAGCGCGCGGCCTGCCGCAGCCCGGTGGTCGTGAAGCGACGCAGCGTCACGGCGATCGGAGTGGGCGGACGGCGCTTCGGCTCCCGCAGCCGGGAGGCGAGGATGGCGAACCCGAATCCGGGAATGCCGAGCCACAGGAACGCCAGCCGCCACCCGTAGGCTTCGGCGAGCAGCCCGCCCAGCCAGATGCCGAGCACGCCGCCCAGGGCCATCCCCACGGAGTAGACGCCGATGGCGAGGGCGCGGCGTTTCTCCGCGAAGTACTCGGCGATGAGCGCCTGGGAGACCGGCCCGTAGCCGGCCTCGCCCACCCCGACCATGGCACGGCACAAGAACAGCTGCCAGAACCCGCGGACCGCGCCGCCGAGCGACGTGAACACGCTCCACAACCCCACCCCCCAGGCGATCACGCCGCGGCGCGTCCGCAGGTCGCCGAGGACGCCGAGGGGCAGCGCGGCGAGCGACAGCACGATGATGTAAGCCGAGCCGATCCATCCGAGCTGCTGGTCGGAGAGCCGCAGGTCCCGTTTGAGCGGCTCGAAGACCGCGAACACGACGTTGCGGTCCGCGTAGTTGAAGACGTTGATCAGCGTGAGCAGCGCCAGGACGTAGAGCGCATACGTCCGGGAATCGCCGGCCGGTCGCGTCACATCAACGCTCGCGCCCGCCGTCAGCCGCCCGCGCGCGCGCGTCGCGCTCCGCCTTGGCCGCGACGTACGCCTCCCGCAGCCGCGCCATCAGTCCCGCGCGCTCGTGATACAGCCGCTTGAGGGGTCGGGGCTGATGGCGCGCCAGCGCGTACGCGGCCAGAATCGGAAAACCGATCGAGTTGTCGAGATAGCAGACCACGGTCCCGGGCAACTGCTCGGGATCGACCTTGCCCCAGCTGACCGCCTCCGCCGGCGTGGCGCCTGAGAGCCCGCCGGTGTCGGGGCGCGCGTCGGTCATCTGCAGGTAGTAGTCGTGCCCCTTCTCGCTGATCCCCAGGACTTCCTGGATCTGCGGCTCCGTCTGCAGCACGAAATTCTTGGGACTCCCGCCGCCGATCAGCAGGACGCCGCTCTTGCCGTCTCCCGCCTTGGCTCCGAACACGATGGCCGCGGTCTCGTTGACGTCGGCGCTCACGTCGAATCGCAGCGGGGAGCCGGCGAGCGCCTGCTCGGCCACGTTCATCCCGATCGAGGAGTCGCCGGGCGAGGACGTGTAGATCGGCACGCCGCACTGGTGGGCCACCGCAAGCACCGAGCGACGGGACAGCCCCAGCGCGCGTTCCCGCTCGGCGATGTACCCGCCCAACAGGTAGTGATACTCCGCGGTGCTCAGGGAACGCTGGAATTCGGGCCGCGCCGAGACTTCCCGGATGTAGGCGTCGGTGGAGAGCAGGACATCGTAGTGGAAGAAGATGTCGTAGATCCGCACGACCCCGGCCGCGCGCAGCTCCACGTCGTCGGCGAACGGCGTGCCGCGGTGCATCGACAGCCCCAGCCCGAAGTGGGCGTCGTGATAGAGGTTCGCGCCGGTGGAGACGATCCAGTCGATGAACCCCGCTTCGATGAGCGGAATGATCGTGCTCATCCCCAGCCCGGCGGGCGTCATGGCCCCGGTGAGACTCATCCCGACCGTGGCGTCGGGCGCGAGCATCCGCTCGGTGTAGAGGCGGCAGGCCTCGGCCAGCCGACCCGCGTTGTACGCCAGGAAGGCGCGCTCCACTAGCTCGGCGACCGTTTCCCGCCCGGTGATCGCCTGAGGGTCGATGCGCCCGCCGCGCAGGTATCTGGAGGACGTCATTGGATCAGGGCTTGCCCCCTCCCGATGGGCGCGCATGCGCCCGCTGTTCCCGCGCCTTGACCACCAGGCCAACGGCTTCCGCGGGATGATCCGTCACGTGAAACAGCTCCAGATCCTTGGTGTCGATCTTGCCCTCACCGGCGACGCGCTCCGCCAGCCATTCACTCAAGCCGCTCCAGTAATCCCGCCCGAAGAGGACGACCGGAAAGTGCTTCACCTTCCCCGTCTGGATCAACGTGAGCGCCTCGAACAGCTCGTCCATGGTGCCGAAGCCGCCCGGGAAGACGATGAAGGCGGTCGAGTACTTCACGAACATCGTCTTGCGGACGAAGAAATAGCGGAAGTTGATCGACCGCTCCACGAACGGATTGGTCCCCTGCTCGAACGGCAGCTCGATGTTGCACCCGATCGAGAGTCCGTTCCCTTCCTGCGCCCCGCGATTGGCGGCCTCCATGATCCCCGGCCCGCCGCCCGTGATGATGGGAAAGCCCTGCCGCGCCAGCAACCGGGCCGTCTCGACCGCCTTCTCGTAATAGACATCGCCCGGCTTGGTGCGCGCCGATCCGAAGAACGAGACCGCGAAGCGCACGTCGGACAGGGTATCGAACCCCTCGACGAACTCACCCATGATGCGCAGCACGCGCCACGGATCGGTGTGCACGAACGCCCGCCGCTCCGTCGACGGGACGGTCGTCAGCAGTCGTTCGTCTTCAGTGATCCCGGTGCGTGGCAAGTCGCTCGAGCGCTGCGACATGATCATCCTGGAGGTTGTAGAAGAATGGGGACAGGCGGACGTGGCCGGGCCGCGCGTCGGCGACGACGCCGCCCGCCGCGAGGTGCCGCACGGCCGCGGCCGGGTCGGCGGCGGGAAGCATCACGATCGCCGAGCGGGCGTCCGGGGCGGCGGCCACCTTGGGGTGGAGCCCCGCCGCCCGGGCGCGTGCCACGAGATCCTCGACGAGAGCGGCGGTGGCCCGCCGGATCGCGGGGACTCCGATCTCCTCGATGTACTCGAGGCCGCCGAGCTGGGCGAACACGGACGGCAAGGCCGGCGTTCCCTGCTCGAAGCGCCGGGCGTCGTCGTGGAACTCGAGAACGCGCGGCTCGAAAGCGAATTGGTCCCGGTGCCCGAACCAGCCCGCCGCCGTGGGGGTGAGCTCGCGCGCCAGGCCGTCGCGCACGTAGCAGAACACGATCCCCGTGCCGCCGAGCAGCCACTTGAGACCGCCGGCGATGAGAAAGTCCACCCCGGTCGCCGGCGCGTCCACCGGCACCTGGCCGACCGATTGATATGCGTCGACGAGGCACAGCGCCCCGTGGCGGTGCGCCACGGCGGCGACCGCCGCGACGTCCTGAATCGCTCCACTGGTGAAGTACACGTGAGACGTGACGACCAGTGCGGTGCGGTCGTCCACCGCGCGTGCGATCGCCTCGACCGGAACGGTGACCTCGTCGGGACTCTCGACCAGCACCACCTCGACCCCCAGCGGCCGCCGGGCAAGCCATTGGTACACGACCGTCGGGAAATCGAGACTCGTGACGACCACCCGAGGGCGCTTACGGTAGTCGATAGCGCTGGCCACCGATCCCACCGCGGCGGAGACGCTGGGGGCGAGCGCGATATCGCGCGCCGTGGCGCCGATCACTCTCGCGTAGCGGGTGCGCAACTCCGCCAGCGCCGCCCACCAATCGTCGTACCACGCGGCGGCGCCGCGCGCCTGCCAGGTGTCCAGGAACCCCTCGAGCCTGCGCCGCGCCCGGTCCCCCAGGGGCCCGAGCGAGCAGGTATTCAGGTAGATCCGGTCCCGGAAGATGGGGAATTCGCTCCGGAAGCGGCTCAGGGGGAGCGCGTCGGCCGCCGGGCCCGCTGGGCCGCCCGCGACGCCGCTTGCAAGCGTCATAGGCGCTGAATATACAGAAGCCATGCAGACTCCGGCGAGTTGGACCGCGCTGATCGCCCATCTGACCCTGCGCGCCGCAGTGCGACCCCGGCTCGCCGTCGATCTCCTGCGTCTCACATGGAGTTTCCGGGCACGTGGATGGTACCGGCGCCCGCCGTTTCTCCCACTCCCGCCTCGCGCCTACATCCGCTGGCGGATGTTCACCGCGTACGGCGACGAAGCGGCGGTGCCCCCGGTCGAGGATGTGGTTCGGTTCGCGAAATGGCGGCGGGAGACGATGCGACTGTAGGGCGAACGGCGCCGACAGCAGGCATCGAGGAAAGAGGCGTATGGAGCAGAGCGTCGAGCTCAAACGTCGCGCGCTGGCACTGGGGTTCGATGCGGTGGGCGTCGCGCCGCTCGAGCCCAATCCGCACGCACCCGCGCTCGATGAATGGCTGCAGGCGGGCTACGCTGGAACGATGACGTACCTGCACCGTCAGGCGGCAAAGCGGAAAGACCCGCGCCTCATCATGCCGGAAGCCTGCGTCGCCGTCGTCACGTTGACGAACTACTACCACGACCCGGCCGCGGCGCGGACGACGGGCAGAGTCGCTCAATACGCCTGGTCCCGTGACTATCACGGCGTGCTGGGCGAGCGCCTCGAGCGGCTCGCGGCCATGATTCGCGAGCTGTGTCCCGGAGCGCGCACGCGCTGCTACGTCGATGCAGGACCCGTCCCAGAGCGTGAGCTCGCGCAACGGGCCGGGCTCGGCTGGATCGGCAAGAACACCATGCTGATCAACCCGGAAATCGGATCGTTCACATTCCTCGGTACCGTCCTGACGGACGCGCGGCTGCCGCCCGACCCGCCCTTCGAAGCCGACCGCTGCGGCACCTGTCACGCCTGCCTCGACGCCTGCCCGACCGCCGCGTTCACCTCCCCGCACGTGCTCGACGCCCGGCGATGCATCTCGTACCTCACCATCGAGCATCGCGGGACGTTCACGGATGAGCAGCAGGCGTGGACCGGCGAGTGGCTGTTCGGCTGCGACGTCTGTCAGGACGTCTGCCCCTGGAACGGCCGCTTCGCGCGCCCGACCCGGGACCCCGCGCTCGCGCCGGGCGCGCTGCCCGATCCCACGGAATTCTCGGTGATCGATGCTGCAACGTTCGCGCTCCGCTACGCCGACACGCCCTTCGCGCGCCCCGGCCATGCGGGGATGCGCCGCAACGCGGCAGCCGTGAGCGCCGCCGCCGAGCGTCGCCGCCCGTGACCGCCGGTCGCATCGCGGAAATCCAGCGTCACCTCTCCGAAGGCCTGACGCGCATCGACCCGCACCACCGCCTGGCCGGGCGGCCCATGAGCCTCCGGGTGATCGACGGACAGACGCTCGAGATCACGTTCCGCGACGTTTCCGGAATCGCCGAAGCGGAGGTGTTGGGGGTCAAACGCATGCTCGGCGCCGGATGTTACTGCACCGTCTCGCCACAAACCGCGGAGCACGTCACCGTGCGGTTCGTCGTGCCGCTCTAGGCCGCAACCAGTCGCAGGACGGGCAGCTCGGGCGGATTGCCCCACCGGATCGGAATCGCTCCAGACCCGACTCCCGCCGAGACATAGAGCCAGGTGTCGCGCACGTGGTGCAGGCCGTGCAGATAGCGGCGCCCGAATTGCGACGGGACGGTGAGCGGCCCGATGAGCGGCCAATGCAGCTGCCCGTTGTGCGTGTGCCCCGACAGCATCAGGTCGACCCGCACACCCGGCGGGAGGTACTCCACCAGATCGGGATTGTGGGACAGGAGGACGACGGGGGTCGATGCGGCGACGCCGGCGAGCGCGTCGGCCACCCTGACCGCGCCGTGGGCGAGGTCATCCACGCCGGCCACGACCAGCAGGGCTGCACCGCGTTGGATCACGCGATGCCGGTTCAGCAGCACCTCGGCTCCAGCGCGCCGCACGATATCGGCGACCAGCTCCGGCCCAACCCAATGATCGTGGTTGCCGAGCACCGCCACCACGCCGTCCGGCGCCCGTAGCGGCGCGAGCACCGCCTCCAGGCCGTTCAGATCGGTGCGCGCGTGACTCACGAAGTCGCCGCCCAGCGCGATGAGGTCGGGCGCCAGCGCCGTCACGCGCTCCACCGCCCGCTCGAGCCACCAGCGCGGCACGGCCGGACCGTTATGCAGATCGGTCACCAGTGCGATCCGGTAGCCGGCGAGGGCCGGATGGAGTCCGGGGATCGACACCGGCACGTCCGGCGTCCGCAGGTCCTCGCGCTCCCAGCGCCCCAACGGAGCGGTCAGTCGTTCCACCAGCCAGCCGATAGGCGCTTTGACCCGGCGCTCGAAGCGCGGCGGACGGGCGACCGCGCTCGGCGGCCTCCGGCGCCGGGGATAGAAGATGGGACCGATCACCGGGCTTCGGCGGCCGGGAGCTCGCGCGTTTCGCCGTGCGCCAGCTGCCAGAACCGCTCCACCGGAAGCCCGGCGGCGCACCAGCCCGCCAGCGCCCGTTGGGGCGGCTCGTCCAGCGGCTCGTCGGTGAGCTTGAAGGTGCCCCAGTGCATCGGCACGACCCGCGGCGTCCCCAGGTCGCGCGCCGCGGCCACCGCATCCTCGGGGTTCATGTGCACCGGCCGCATGAACCAGCCGGGCTCGTAGGCGCCGATCGGCAGCAGGGCCAGGTCGAACGGACCGAAGCGCTGTGCCACCCGCGCGAATTCCGGGTGATACCCCGTGTCCCCAGCGAACAACAGCCGCCGGTTGGCGGCAGCGACGCTCCAACCGCACCACAGGGTCCTGTCGCGACGCCAGGGCGTGCGGCCGCTGAAATGCTGGGCCGGTGTGCATCCGATTGAGAGGGAGCCGAGTTGCGCCTCCTGCCACCAATCGAGCTCGACGATTTCGTGCACGCCGCGCCGCCGCAGGAACGGCGCGAGACCCAGCGGCACGAACCAGCGCGCGCCCGGATCCCGCGCTTCAATGCGGCACACGGTGAGATCGTCGAGGTGATCGTAGTGATCATGAGACTGCAGCACGGCGTCGATCGGCGGCAGCGTGTCGAAGGGAATGCCGGGAGCCAGCAATCGCCTGGGGCCCAGGCCGGGAACCGGGGATGCGCGGGTGCTCCAGATGGGGTCGGTGAGGATGTTCAATCCGCCGATCTGCAGCAGAAACGTCGAATGGCCGACCCAGGTAACCAAGAGGCTCTCTTCCGAGGCGCGCGGCAGCGCGAAACGCGGCTCGGCCTGCGGGAACGTCGCCGGATCGGGATCGGGCGGTGGCGGGTTGCGGACGCGCTCCACGAACCACCAGCGGAGCAGTCCGCCGATGTGGCCGTGCATGTTCCCCTCGGCCCAGGGATTCCTGAATCCGCCGCTTGGTCGGTGGTGTGACAGCAGAGCGCCCTCCGCAACGAAAGCTACTGCGGAGGGCGTCGCCGCGCCGACCTCACGGAACCGTGATCGACGCGTCCTTGAACTTGCTCTCGCTCACCGCGCGGATGTGCGTGGTGCCTGCGTGGCGCCCGTACACGAGCGCGGTCGCGCCCGAGGCCCAGACCAGATCCGCGACCCCCGTGGAATCCGTCAGCAGCCAGGAGATCTGCCGGTTGGTGAGGTCGTTGCCGTTCGAGTCCTTCAGCTGAGCGCTGAAGTAGGTGCTGTCGCCGACGCCGAGCGTCGCGCTCGGCGGCGTGAGGACGATGGTGGCGACCGGGTTCTGGGGCGCGACGTTCACCACGTCGATCGGCACCGAATCCCGCAGCGCACCGCTCGAGGCGACGATCCAGGCCCGCCCGACGCCACGCCCCAGCACGGTGGCGCGAGACAGCGAATCCGCGGTGAACCCCGAGTCCTGCAGCACGGCCGCGATCGTCGTGTCGCGGCTCAACCAGGTCACCTGCGGACTCGCCACGGGGATGCCGTTGGCATCGCCCACGGCGGCGAGCAGCACGATCGTGCCGCCGTAAGCGACCGTGTCGGGGCCGCTGATGCGGATGAACGTGCCGCCGGCGCCGGCGCGCGGCAGGAACACGGGGAGCGTCGCCGTCCCGCCGGCCGTCACCAGAACATTCGGGATCGTCACCGGGTCGAGTCCCGGGAGTCTCGGCTGCTCGACCCGCACGATCCACTTCCCGTCGGGCAGGAACGCGACCGTATAATGACCGGCGGCGTCGGTGCGGCCCGTGGCCTCGACGTACCAGGAGAAGGACGGCCGGCTCGGATCGCCCCCGTACACGGTGACGTTCGCGTTCTTGACGGGAACCGGATTGCCTTCGAGATCGGGTGCCGTCACGACCCCGGCGATCGATCCCGTCACCGCGCTGTCCACCGCTCGCAGACTCGCGAGCATCACGAAATCGTTGTTCCCGGTCAGATTGTAGAGGAAGCTCCGACCCACGTCGAAGTCGATGACGATGTTACTCCCGACCGCCGACACGGCGAGCGGCTCCTCCACGATGGCGTACAGAGGGACCGCTCCGGTCCCCGGATAGGGCCACCGCACCACGGCGTTCGTCCCGTCGAGGTACTTGATGGACGATCGGTCCACGTCGATGGTCATGCGAATGGCGGCATACCTTCCGGCGCCGATGGTGCCCTCCCCGACCTTCGCCGTAACGCCCTGTTGCAGCGTCAACAGGTCGAATGCCTGGTTGGGATTGGCGATCGTCACCCACGTCCCGGCGGTCCCCGTGGTGTCAAACCCCGTACTGGCCTCGATTCGACTCACGTAGATACTCACGCTGCCGACCGTGTCGAACGGGAAAGGATCGTCGGTGATCAGGACTTTCGTGGGAGCAATGAGGCCCGGGTGCAGCGTATCGTCCTGGTAGCAGGCGGCACTCAGCGCTCCGAGCAGCACGGGGAGAACAGCAGCCAGATGCTTCATGAACGCTCCGCGGAAAGTAGTGGGCGCAAGCGGATACCCGCGTTCAGCCGGCAGGCGTCACACGCCGACCAGGTGACCCGACGGCGGCCTCAATGGGTATACCCATCGGTGACGAGCGACGCCGACTTGGTGCGCCGGGTTCGAACCGGCGATACGGCCGCCTTCGCCGTGCTGGTCGCGCGCTACCGCGACCGGCTCGGCCGTTATGCCGTGCACATGCTGGGCGACCGCCGCGATGCCGAAGAGGCGCTCCAGGACGCGTTTGTGAGGGCTTACCGGTCCCTGCACCGCTGCCGTGAGGACGGCCAGTTCGGTCCCTGGGTGTTCGGCATCTTGGTCAACCGTTGTCGCACGACCGGCCGGCGCAGCGCCCGCCGCAATCGGCTGTTCGTGCACGACGACGTGTCTCTCGAGCAGGCGAGCGCGCCCGAACCGCCGGACCGCGGCGAGTGGGAGGGGGCGGTTCGCTCGGCGATGCAGCGATTGGCCCGCCCGCTGCGGGAGGCATTCCTGCTGAAGCACGTGGAGGACATGGAGTACCACGAGATGTCCAGCCTGACCGGGGTCGGAGTGTCCGCCCTGAAAATGCGTGTGAAGCGCGCCCGTGAGCAGCTGCGAACCCTGTTGAGCGAGGTCGAGCGTGTTTGACCGCGACGAAGACGTGGTGCAACGGGTGATCGACCAGCTGCGCCAGCCGGTCGAAATGGACCCGACGCTGGACGCCGCGGTGATGGCTCGCGTCGCGGCGGGCGAGGAGCGGATCAACCGGATCGAAGCGGCTTGGGAATGGCTGCGGCGTCCTCGTGACATCGCGATCAGTCCCCTCGCGGGCCTCGCGGCAGCGGCGGCACTCGCGGGACTCATGCTGTGGCTGGCCGGCCGGTCGCCGCGCGGAACGGCGTCTGGGCCAGGTCCGAGCACCATCCAGTTCGTGGTCCGTGCTCCCGGGGCCGGTACCGTCGCCCTGGTCGGCGATTTCAACGATTGGGACGGAACAGTGACGCCGATGCGCGCCGCCCCCAATGGAGCCCTGTGGAGCGTGACCGTCCCGCTGGCGCCGGGGCGTTACCGCTATGCGTTCCTCGTCAACGGCTCCCGCTGGCTCGTCGACCCGGCGGCGCCGCGCGCGCCGGATGACTTCGACACTCCGAGCTCCATCGTGACGGTGGGAGGATGACGGGCATGCCCACCTTCCGCTGGATCGCCATGCCAGCGCTCGCGCTGAGCCTGGTGGTGCCGCGCTCCGCGGTCGCGCAGGATCCGCGGCTCGAGCGCCGGCTCGATGGCGTCACACTTCAGGCGGTGAGCGCGCTGATCGATTCAGCCAATCAGCGCGGGCTGCCCGTAGAGGCCCTCGTGCAGCGAGCTCTCGAAGGGGGGGCGAAACACGCCTCGTCCGCCCAGATCGTGGCGGCGGTCCGCCGGCTCTCCCAGGAGCTCGGTGCGGCCCGGGACGCCCTCGGTCCGGCGTCGTCGCCGGCGGAGCTCACCGCGGCCGCGAGCGCGCTCCGTGCAGGCGTTCGCCCGACCAACTTGACACTGCTGCGCCGTCGCCGGTCCCAAGACCTCACCGTGGCGCTCGCCACGCTCGCCGATCTCGTCACGAGCGGTGTTCCACCCGATTCCGCCGCGGCGGCCGTGATCACCCTCGCTGCTTCGGCACGCGACGACCAGATCGCGGAATTCCGCCGGGCGGTCGAGCGGGACATCGCCCTCGGAGCCCCGCCAGCGGCGGCGGCGGCCGTCCGAGTGGATGCGACGCTGCACCAGACTAACGGGGCAGCCAGCGGCAAGAGACCATGACCGCATGACGTCGAGCGTGTGAAGTCCGGTCGGCCCCCGGCGTGGGCGGTCACGGCCGTCGTCGCCTGCTCGTCCGTCGCTCCCTGCCGGCT
>DATGDE010000324.1:0-5387 GCA_035311125.1 Gemmatimonadales bacterium | reverse complement strand
CTGCATCTCTTCGCGGCGATCCTGCTCTGCGTGGCCTGGGCGGGCGCGGGGCTCGCGCTCAGCTGGATGATGTTCCGCGCGACGCCATACGGCGGGGGAGCGCTCAGCTGGCTCTTCACCACCCTGCCCTTCGGCGTCGCGGTGTACTTCGCGCTGCTGGGCGTCGCGCACGCGGCCGCCTACTTCCTGGAGGCGCGCGAGCGCGAGACGCAGGCGGCCCGGCTGTCGGCGCAGCTCGCGGAAGCGCGCCTGGGCGCCCTGCGCATGCAGTTGCAGCCGCACTTCCTCCTCAACAGTCTGAATGCGATCGCCGTGATCGTGCGCGACCGGGACACGACCACCGCGACCCGGATGCTGGAGCAGCTGGGTGAGATGCTGCGCCGGGTGGTGCGCACCGACCGGCCCCCCGAAGTGACATTGGCCGAGGAGCTCGATTTCGTGCGTGATTATCTGGCGATCGAGCAGGTACGATTCTCGGACCGTCTGCAGCCGGTGTTCGCCGTGGACGAGCATCTCCTTCACGCGGCGGTGCCGGAGTTCGTGCTCCAGCCCCTGGTCGAGAACGCGCTGCGCCATGGGCTGGCGCGACGCGTGACGGCGTCGCTGCTCAGGATCGAGGCGCGGCGCGATGGCGACGACCTCGTGCTGTCGGTCACCGACGACGGGCCTGGTCCGGGTGGCGCCGCCGCCGAGCCCACGCCGGGAGTGGGTCTGGGCAACCTGCGCGAACGGCTCGCCACGCTGTACGGCGATCGCGCGCGCCTGGACCTGGTGGCGACGCCGGAAGGTGGCGCCGTGGCGACGGTGCGGCTGCCTTATCACGAGCTGGAGCGAACGCGTGGCTGAAATCCGTGCGCTGATCGTGGACGACGAGCCGCTCGCGCGCCGCGGGATCCGCCAGCTGTTGGCGCCGTATCGCGACGTGGTGGTGGTGGGCGAGTGCCGCAACGGACGCGAGGCGGTCCGGGCCCTGGCCGATGCGCGCCCCGATCTCGTGTTCCTGGACGTCGCCATGCCGGGGCTCGACGGGTTCGGCGCCATCCGTGTCCACGGCGTCGAGCGCATGCCGCTCACGGTGTTCGTCACCGCACACGACGAGTTCGCGGTCCGGGCGTTCGAAGCGGAGGCCCTCGACTATCTCGTGAAGCCGCTCTCGGAAGCGCGCTTCCGCGCCACCATGGCGCGGGTCCTCGACCGTCTTGGCACCCGCACCCGCACGGCGCTCGCCGTTCCCACCGAGAACGGCGCGCTGCTGCTCGACGCCCAAGAAATCGACTGGATCGCGGCGCGGGACGACTACGCGGAGATTCACGCGGGCGCGAGGACATTCCGCGTGCGGGCGACCTTGAGCGCGCTCGCAGCGCGGCTCGAGGCGGCGCGCTTCGTGAGAGTCCACCGCTCCGCCCTCGTGCGGGTGGACCAAGTCCGGGAACTGAGCAGGGGACGGAGCGGGGCCGAACCCGTCGTGCGCCTGCGCGACGGCACGGAAGTGCCTGTCAGCCGACGCCGGCTCGCCCAGGTCAAGGCCCGGCTCCGGCCGACCCACCGCTCGCCGCCCAAAGCCGACCGCTCGCCGCACGCGATTTGACGCCGTGCCCGGCGGTCGCATCGTTGGGACGATGAGCGCCACTCTCCCCACCGGCGTCGAGACGCCCGCGGCGGCGACGACCCGGGTCGCGTCCGTGGATCTGATCCGCGGCGTCGTGATGATCCTCATGGCGCTCGACCACGTGCGGGTGTACTCCGGCCTTCCCGCGGGCGGACCTTCGACCGGGATCTTCTTCACCCGCTGGATCACGCACTTCTGCGCCCCCGCGTTCGTTTTCCTGGCCGGGACCAGCGCGTTCTTCTACGGCCGCCGGCATCCGGATCTGTCGCGGTTCCTGCTCGTCCGGGGTGCCTGGCTCGTCCTGCTCGAGCTGACGCTGCTGCGCGTCGCCTGGACCTACAACTTCGACTTCGCGCACTACGAAATGGCGGGCGTCATCTGGGCGATCGGCTGGTGCATGATCCTGCTGACGGTGCTGGTGCGGTTGCCGCTGCCGGTTGTCGGCGCGCTCGGCGTCGTCATCATCGCGGCCCATAACCTGCTCGACCCACACCTGGGCGCCCTGGTCCCGACACTGGGCAACGACCTGCGCGGCGCGCTCTGGAGGATCCTCTACGTCGGCTTCTACGCCGGCCCGATCCAGTTCGGGGCCGACGGCCCCAACCTCATCGTGCTCTATTCGATAGTGCCCTGGATCGGCGTCATGGCCGCGGGCTACGCCTTCGGCACGGTGCTGACGCTCGAGCCGGCGCGACGCAATCGGATCTGCCTGATGCTGGGGCTCGGAGCCACTGCGCTCTTCCTGGTGCTGCGTGGGTTCAACCTCTACGGCGATCCCCGCCCCTGGACCGCCGCACCGCGACCCGACGGCCCGCCACCGATGCCCGCGCTGCTCGCCTTTCTCAACACGAACAAATATCCGGCGTCGCTGCTGTTTCTCCTCATGACGCTGGGGCCGACGATCGCCCTGATCCCCGTGCTCGAGCGTGCGCGGGGAGCGGCGGCACGCTTCGTCACCGTGTTCGGGCGCGTGCCGTTCTTCTATTACATGCTGCACATCCCGCTGATTCACGCTCTGGCGCTCGTGGTGTCGAGGGTCCGGCTTGGTGCGGTGAGCCCCTGGCTGTTCACCAACCACCCGATGGGCAATCCCCCGCCGCCCGACGGCTACGTCTGGAGCTTGCCGCTGCTGTATCTCGTCTGGGCGATCGCGATCGCGTCGCTCTATCTTGTCTGCCGCTGGTACGCTGATCTCAAGTCCGGGCGGACCGATTCGTGGCTGAGGTACCTGTAGACGAATTGCGGGCTGCATTCATCAGAGCCGCCTGCTGGCACGGCACGCTGGAGCGCGCCGAGTCAATGCTTGCCGCGCATCCCGAGCTGCGCAGTGCCGACATACACATCGCGGCGATCCTCGGCGACGAGGTCGCGGTGCGCCGGTTCCTCGCGCGCGACCCGGCGAGCGTGACGGCGCAGTCGCCCCCCTGGGGCGGCGATCCCCTCAACTATCTGGGTCTTTCCAAGTACCTCCGGCTCCATCCCGAGCGCACCGCGGACTTTGTGCGCACGGCCACCGCGCTTCTCGATGCAGGAGCGCCGGCGCACACCGGGTTCTGGACCACGGGGGAGCACCCGGAGTTCGAAACCGCCTTGTACGGCGCCGCAGGCGTCGCCCACAACGCGCCCCTCACCCGGTTGCTCATCGAACGCGGCGCCGATCCGAACGACGAGGACGCCGTCTATCACGCGCCGGAAGGCCACGACCTCGACGCGCTCAAGGTTCTGGTGGAGACCGGGCGGGTGACCCCTGAGAACCTCCTCCTGATGCTGCTCCGCAAGCTCGACTGGCACGATCCCGAGGGCGTCCGCTACCTGCTGACGAAAGGCATCGACCTCGGGCGCCGGTGGAAACGCGCCGGCACCGCTCTGCACCACGCTCTGGAACGGGACAACAGCCTCCAGATCATCGAGCTGCTGCTGGACCACGGCGCCGACCCGCATGCGGTGGATCGCAGCCGGACGGCGATCGCGCTGGCCGCGAGGAAGGGCCGGAGCGACGTCCTCGAGGCGCTCGAGCGGCGTGGCGTGTCGCTCGATCTCCACGGCATCGAGCGCCTGCACGCCGCGCTGGCCCGGGCGGACGCGACGGCGGCGCACACGATCGCGAGCGACGAGCCCGCCCTGTTGCGCGAGGTGCTCGCCGACGGCGGCACGCTGCTGTCGGAGTTCACGCTGACCTGGAACAACGATGGCGTCCGGCTGCTGCTCGAGCTCGGCGTGCCGGCCACGGCGCGCTACGACGGTTACGGCTACTTCGACATCGCCAATGACAGCACCGCCCTGCACGTAGCGGCCTGGATGCTCAACGCCGAGTTGGTGAAGCTGTTTCTCGAGCGCGGCGTGCCCGTGAACGCCCCGGATGGCATGGGGCGGACGCCGCTGCAACTGGCCGTGAGGGCGTGCGTGGACTCCTACTGGATGGAACGACGCACGCCCGAGCCGGCGCGGCTGCTGCTCGAGGCGGGGGCGTCGGCCGATGGCGTCGGGATCCCGACCGGTTACGCCGAGCTGGACGACCTGCTGCGCCGCTACCGGAAGCCGGGCGAGTGACAGTCTCCCGCGGGGAGCGGGTCGGCGGGTCGCTCAGGGACCGCGACCGCGGCTGGAGCGGCGCGACGGATCCACGCTCATGATCGTCGCCCCCGTGAGCCGGCACCTGAGCGTCGCCGACATCCATCGGAGCATGGTGTTCTACCGCGACGTGCTCGGGTTCGCCGTGCGACGGCTCGATGGCGACGAGGGCGTTCCCGCCACCGCCGAGGCCGTCTCCGGCCCCGCGCGCATCCAGCTCGGCACCGAAGGGTTCGCCTCCGACAGCACCGGCGAGCGCCGGCCGCGCGGCGCCGCGATCCTGTTCTTCGAGACCGACGACGTCGCCGCACTGCGCGCTGCCATCGTGGCTCGTGGCGGGGAGCCTTCCGAGCTCGAGAGGGTCAACTGGATCAAGATGCGGGTGTTTCAGGTCCACGATCCCGACGGCCACACGCTGTGGTTCGCGCAGTCGTTCCAGGAGCCGGATCGCGAGAAGGATCCATCGCGGCAACTGCAGCAGATGCTGCCCGAGCTGCCGCTCACCGACGTCTCGGCGGGCGTGGAGTACTACCAGCGCGTGCTCGGTTTCCATATCAACTACGTGCAGCACGATCTTGGCGTGATGGATCGTGACGACGTCACGATCCTCCTGATCCAGCGCCCTCCTTCCCACACAGGGATCGGCTCGTGCGAGGCGTACGTGCGCGACGCCGACGCGCTCTACGCCGAACTGGTGGCCCGCGGGGCGAATGTCCAGGGAGCCCCGGTGAGCCGCCCCTGGGGCCTGCGCGACTTCCGCGTGCTGGACCTCGAGGGGAACCGGATCACGTTTGCCCAGCCGTTCGAGTGATCAGAACCCTCCACCGCCGCCACCACCGCCACCCCCACCCGAGGAGCCGCCGCCGAATCCCGAACCACTCGAGCTGCGCGGCGAGGATGACAACGTCGAGCTGGCCTTGCTCGTCATGGCCCCCAGGCTGCTCGAAAAGTGGCCGACGCTGAACGAGGCCCCGCTCGACCCCGTGTACCAGGTCGGCGACTGCGTGTAGATCCCCTCGAACGCCCGCGCCCACTGCTTCTCGACGCTGAAAGCCATTGCGTACGGGAGGTATTTGTCGAAGAGCTCCGGCTTTTCCAGAATGATGCGCTTGAACTGCTCCGCCTCGACGCGGCGCAGGAACTCCTCGAACCCCAGTACCAGCTCGAGCGCGCGCGCGCCGGCCTCGGCGCGGGCCGGCATGACGCC
>DATGDE010000323.1:0-5141 GCA_035311125.1 Gemmatimonadales bacterium | reverse complement strand
ACAACGGACTGCGGAACAATATCGACCACGGGATCTACGCGCACAACGCGACCGCGGGAACGAAATACATCACCGATAACGTCATCTTCAACAACCTCGCCCGCGGCATCCAGATCTACCAGGACGGAGCGACGGTGCTGCAGAACTTCCAGGTCGCGGGAAACGTCTCGTTCAACAACGGCACCATCGACACCGGGTCGAGCCGGGTCAACGTCCTGATCAGCGGCCCGACGGTCATCACCGGCATGACGGCGACGGACAACCAGCTCTATTTCTCCCCCGGAACGGGGGGCGTGCAGCTGCGGCTGGGCAACTACGACATCAGCGACAGCGCGCTGTTCAACAAGAGCATCGACCTGGAGAACAACTACGCGGCGGGTGGCGCGCTCGGCATCGAGATGCAGTACCAGTGGGCCAGCGCCACGGTTCGTAACAACGTCGTGATCGGAGACGGCGGCACCAGCGTCGTCCATACCGGGGGCCCCACGCCGGGGATCTACGCCTGGAGCGGGAACACCTACTACCGGGACCCCGGCGCCGTGGCGTGGCAGCAGGGCGACTCGGACTACACGTTCGACGCCTGGAAGACCGTGACGGGACTGGGCGGCTCGGATGTCGCGACGGCGGGCGGGCCGGGCGCGGCGCAGGTGTTCGTCCGGCCCAACAAGTACGAGGCGGGCCGGGCGTTCGTCGTGATCTACAACTACGCACACCAGAATCCCATCAATGTGGATCTCTCGGGCGTAGTGACTCCGGGGCATCGCTTCGAGATCCGCAACGTTCAGGATGTGTTCGGCGCTCCGGTCGCAGCCGGAACCTACGGCGGTGGGTCGGTCGCCTTCCCCATGAATGGCGTTTCGCCGCCGCTGCCCATCGGTCGCACTGCCCCGGCGCGGGCGCCCAGAACAGGACCCGACTTCGATGTCTTTCTCGTCACCAGTTCGGCCCCCTAGGATGCCGACCGGCGTTCTGAAGGCCGCGGTTCTGCTGATGGTTGCCGGCGTGGCGCTGGCGGCCACGGCACCATCCGCCCATCCGCGATCGAGCCACTTCGTGTCCCCCGCAGGAGGTCCGGGGGGGAGCGGCAGCGCGGACCGGCCGTGGGATCTGGCGACGGCCCTGGGGGGCGCGGGTGGCCGCGTCCAGCCGGGGGACACCGTATGGCTGCGCGGGGGGACCTACCACGGCAGTTTCCGCACCGACCTTCGGGGCTCGCCCGGGCAGTGGATCGTCTTCCGTCAGGCGCCAGGGGAACGGGCGACGATCGACGGCACGCTGCGCGCCGAAGGGGCGTATCTCGCCTTTTGGGGCTTCGAGATCATGCAGTCGGATCCCACCACGTATGGGATCCAGGCCAACACCGACCACGGGCTGTTCATCAATCTGGTGATCCATGATGTGGGGACACAGGGCATCAGCTTCTGGACACCCGCGGTGGATGCCGAGATGTACGGGTGCATCATCTACGACAACGGCACCCACGAGAACCTCGACCACGGCACCTACGTCCATAATGAAGATGGCACCAAGCTGATCACCGACAATGTCTTCTTCAACAACCTCGCCCGCGGCATCCAGATCTACGCCAGCCCCAGGAACCCCAACATCCGCAATATCCGGGTTCAGGGGAACGTGTCATTCGACAACGGGACGATCTCGACCGCCGTGGCGGCGCGCGAGAATCTGATCTTCAATGCGCCTGTCCCGACCGAAGGGATGGTCGCGATCGCGAATATGCTCTACTTCGCCGGAGCCGACGGCATCAACCTCCGGGCCGGTCGTTATGCGCCCCAGAACAACCACAGCATCGTGTTGCAGGACAATTACATCGTGGGGGGCAAGATCGGCATCGAGATGGCCGAGCCGTGGAACCAGGCGACCGTGACGGGCAACGTGATTCTGGGAAGCCGAGACCTCGTGAGCCTGGGAGGCGAGGGACTGGGGAGCCGTTACCAATGGTCCGGAAACACCTGGGGGCGCGGCGCCAGCCGGAAGGGCTGGCACTATGAGGACTCGGCGTACGACTGGAGCGATTGGCAGGCGAAGACCGGCCTCGGGGGGAGCGACACCGTCCTCCCGGCGCTGCCTACCGCGACCAAGATTTTCGTGCGGCCCAATCGGTACGAGTCGGGACGGGCGCACATCGTCGTGTACAACTGGGGGCAGGAGCCGGAAGTGGCGGTGGACCTCGCCGGTTCACTGCAGGCGGGGGACCGCTACGAGATCCGCAATGTCCAGGATGTCTTCGGCGCACCAGTCGTGAGCGGTGTCTACCAGGGAGCGCCGATCCGCATCCCGATGACCGGGGTCGCGCCGCCGGCGCCCATGGGGCGCGCGTTGCGCACCCCGCCGCGCACCGCTCCCGCATTCGACGTCTTCCTGCTCACACGGTCCGCGCGCTGACGGCCCGCCGCCACGCCTGCAGCAGACGGCCCAGCACCAGGCCAAGGCCGGCGCCCGCCACCTGATGGACGGGCGTCCGGATCAGGCCGGTGAATGGCACGAACAGGGCAAGGCCGAGCAACGCGAGCGCCAGCGCCGTCTCGGGCCGTCGTCGGGCCCAGAGCCCAATGGGGAAAGCGAGGCCGGCGAGCCATCCGGCGCCCAGGAGCGTGTAGGCCCAAGCCGGGAAATGGCGCGGGTAGTACAGCAACGCCCAGCCGCTGCCAGCACTGTAACCGGCGTCACACCTGGTGGCCCGGTTTACGGCGAGACAATACCCCCGGCCCACCCGCCGGACCGCGATTTGCAGAGTATCGCCTGGTTGCAGGGAGGCGAACGCGTGGCGCAACCTGAGGTCGGGCTGATCCAGGCGCCAGCGGGACGCCTGGGGCCGGAACCGGAACACGAGGTCGTCGCGGTCCGGGCCCACGAGCAGGACGTCATGGCGGTCCTCGTCCAGGACCACGAACAGGGGAGCGAGTGCCCGCACGCCGCGACCGGCCACCGCGACGATGCGGAGCGGCGCTCCCTCGACCAGGAGACGGTGCAGGGAGGCCGTATCGGTCTGCCGCTCCGGACGGAGGGCGTCGGACCCAAGCGTCGCGCGAAGCACCCGGCCGTCGTACCACTCGAGCTCCGGCAGATCCGGCGTGTAAGAGGCGCGCAGCACGCCGTCGGGCAGCGAGGGCTCGAGCAGGCGGGCGGTCGCGACGACTACGGCGAGGCCCGCAAGGGCTGCGATCAGGGAGAGGCGAGCTGCGGTGCGCACGTCGGGGAAGACCCAGCGGTGGGCGAGCCAGACGAACGCCTGGCCGGCGGCGGTGCCGAGAGTGTTGAACGTCACGTCGCCGAGGCTCGGGTCCCGTCCCGGGATCACCGTCTGGGCGAGCTCGATGGCGCAGGAAAGCACGCAGCCGGCCAGAATCGGACGTGGGCCCGTGCGGCCCAGCGTCGCGAGGGCGGCTCCGAAGGGCATGAACAGGATCACGTTCACGATGGCGTCCGACCAGCCACGCGAGCCGCAGACGATGCAGGAGACGAAGTCGGCGACCTCGGGGCCGCCGGTCGCGGGTGCCAGGGTGGCGCCGAGGATGAAGGCCAGGGACAGGTACAAGCCGAGCCGGGCCAGCGGGCGGGTATCCGAAATGGTGCCTCCCCGGAGTTGCGGGTCCGCGTTCTGTTACATTGCCGCCCGGCAATGTATGGTGTCCGCCGGCAGACGGAGGCACGACCGATAGAGGAGCGCAGATGCGCGGTTGGGGTCGAGTCGTAAGGTGAGAGCATCCCGGCGCGTGGTGGTTGCCGGCCTGTTGGCCGTCGCCTGCTCGGGCGACGGCCCGGGCCCTGGGACCACCCCTGCGCAACTCGTGCTGACGGCGTCGCCGGCTTCGGCGACGGCGGGCGTTCCGTTGTCTCCGGCGGTGAAGGTTTCGGTGCTGGATTCCAAGGGGAACGTCGCGACGTCGTTCCAAGGCGGCGTGCACGTCGCGCTGGCGGCGAATCCCGGCGGAGCCACGCTCTCGGGGACTACCACCGTGAGCGCCACCGCGGGTGTCGCCACCTTCAGCAATCTCATGCTCGACAAGAGCGGCACGGGTTACACGCTCGTGGTCAGCTCCAACGGACTGGCCGGGGACACCTCGAGTGCGCTCACGGTCGTCCCCGGCGCGGTCTCGGCGGCGCAGTCGAGCGTGAGCGCGGCGCCCGCTGCGATCGCGGCGAGCACCGGGTCGAGCGCCGCCACGGTCACGGTCACCGCGCGCGACGCGTTCGGGAATCTCGTCCCAGGCGTCATAGTGTCCCTCGCCGCCACGGGATCGGGAAACACCATCACCCCGCCTACGGGGCCGACGGATGCCGCCGGGGTCGCCAAGGGCACGCTCAGCTCCACCGTCGCAGGGACGAAGACCGTGTCCGCCACGGCCGGCGGCGTCTCCGTGAGCCAGACGGCCAGCGTCGTGGTGGCCGCGGGTAGCGCGATCCGGCTGCGCTTCGTCACACAGCCGACGAACGCCGCAGCGGGGGCCGTGATTTCACCGCCCCTCCAGCTCGAGGCGCGTGATGTGTTCGGGAATCTCGCGACGAGCTACACGGGCAACGTCACCATCGCCATTGCCGCCAGTCCGGCGCCGGGCACCCTCTCCGGGACCAAGACCGTGCCGATGGCGAACGGGGCGGCCTCCTTCGGCGATCTGAGCATCGACAAGGTCGGCGCCGGCTACACACTGCAGGTCACCGCCTCGCCGGTGCTCACGCCGGACACCTCGACTTCCTTCGACATCACCGCCGGCCCGCCGGCGCAGCTCGCCTTCCTCGTGCAACCCACGAACACCACCGGCGGAACGGCGATCGCACCCGCGGTCCAGGTCGAGATTCGCGACGCCGCCGGCAACCGGGTGACGACGGCGACCAACAGCGTGACTCTGGCTCTCGGCACGAACCCCAAGGGGGGCGCCCTGAGCGGGACGACGACGGTGACCGCGGCGAGCGGCGTCGCCACATTCGGATCGCTGGCGATCGACAGCGCTGCGACCGGCTACACCCTGGCCGCAAGCGCGGCCGGGGTGCCGGGCGGTGCCACGTCGAACGCCTTCAATGTCGCGGTCGGCGCAGCCGCGCAGCTCGGGTTCCGGGTGCAACCGGCCAGCACGACGGGTGGAACGGTCATCACTCCGGCGGTGCAGGTCGAGATCCGGGAC
>DATGDE010000322.1:0-8700 GCA_035311125.1 Gemmatimonadales bacterium | reverse complement strand
AGCGTGACGACACAGTCGCGCAACTCGCTGCGACTGCGCTTCTACGGGACCGGTCCCGCATTGGGGCGGCTGCTCGACCGACTCGCGGGCGAGCAGTGGAAGGCGGACCTGATGCGGGAGGACCGCACGCTGCAGGAAGAGCTCGCCGCGGTGACCGGGTACGACGATCGCGAAACCCGGCTTATCGCGGCGGCGCGGGCCCGGTTCGACTGGCCCGCGCTGACGCAGAGCACCGCCGCGACGATCGCGGGTCTCGAATCCCTGCGTCGGGCGCAACGCGATTCAATCCTGGCCGCCCCGGGCATCGAGCTGGTGATCGACGCGAGCGCGGTCGGCGGCATGGGCATGTGCGGGATCGATCCGCAGAACCTGCTTCAGGCGGGACAGGGCGTGCTGTTGCACCGGCGCTGGGTGCGGCCCTGCGTGGGCAAGGCGCTGGACGCCGAGTTCACGACCCCCGTGGTGCAGGACCAGCAGGCCGGCACGGTGCGCGCCGTGATCGGCGACGATTCGACGCTGCACTGGACCGCTGGCGGGGCGCCGCTCGCCGTGCCGGACGGTGTGCGTCTCGCGGAGGTGCGCGATCTGCTGGTCGAGGCCCCGGCGGCGACCGTCCGTGCGCCGCATGCGAGTCTGGAGCGGAGCGGCCGGACGGTGACCGTGCGGGTGTTGCCGTGATGGATCGAGGTCCCGGCCCGGCGGGTCGCGCTAGTCCGGCAGGGCCGCGCGCGGCAACCACAGCGTGAATGTGCTCCCGTGACAGAGCACGCTCTCGACCGCGATGTCCCCTCCCTGCAGCTCGGCCAGGAGACGGGCGATCGCGAGGCCGAGTCCGGTGCCGCCCAGCGCGCGGTTGCGGGATGGCTCGACACGGAAGAAGCGGTCGAACACGTGCGGCAGGTGCTCTGCGGCTATTCCTGAACCCGTGTCCTGCACGCTCACGCCGACCCTGTCGCCGTCTTCCCGGATGAAGAACGTCACGCAGCCGCTCGCAGTGTAGCGCACGGCGTTCGAGGCCAGGTTCAGCAGGATCTGCCGCGTCCGATTCGCGTCCCCCAGCGCCGCGACGGGGGCCGGAGCCCACTCGGTACAGCCGACGTCGAGGCCCTTGCCCACAGCCATCGCCTCGGTGATTTCCTGCACGTCCTCCACCACCGCGGTCAGATCGAACGGGGCGCGGGCCAGCGCCAGCCGCCGACTCTCGCCGCGCGCGATCAGCAGCAGCTCATCGACCACCTTGGTGGTCCGCTCGAGCTCGGTCTCCATCGCGGCGAGCGATTCCCGGACCGGCGACGGCGTACGGTGCTGCGCCGAGGCCCATTGCACCTGAGCCCGCAGGTGCGTCAGAGGGGTCCGCAGCTCGTGGCTTGCAGCCGCCGTGAAGGATTCGACCGCCCGGTGCCCGCGGTCCACCCGCTCGAGCATGCGGTTGATGCTCTCGGCGAGCTCCGTGACTTCGGCCTGGCCCGTGGGGCTGTCGATGCGCTTGCCCAGCTCCGCCGGGCCGATCGCTCGCGTCGCGGCGGTCACGCGCTCGAGCGGCTGGAGAGCGTCGGCCACGGCCGCGCGCGCACCGCGCGTCGCGGCGAGCGCCGCCACGGGCAACAGGAGCGCGGCGGCAACCATCAGCCCGAGGAGGACGACCACGTAGGGTTCGCGACTCGCCACCACGTAGATGTCGAAGGCCCCTGCCGCACGATGCAGCGCGCGATAGCGCCAGCGCGCCCGCTGGGCGATCGTGGCGAGCAGGATCCGGCGGACGTCGTCCGGGGAAGCGGACGCCGGGATCCCCTCCAGTCGCCTCGCCGGCATCCCGGGCGACAGGAAGTAGACCTGGATCATGCCGTCGGCATTGGTCGTCCGGGTGATCACGACCCGGCCGCCCATGTCCAGCAGCTGGTCCACGAGCGCCGCCGGCAGGACGCTGCCCGGCCCGCGGTCCGAATCCGCGTACGCGCCAAGGAGAGACTGGGTGACGTCGGCGGTGTGCTCGAGCGAGCGGCGCAGCACGGCCTCGGCCACCAGCGCGAGCACGACGACGACGAGCAACGCGTAGCTCGCCAGCACGGTCGACGTGACCCGACTGAACCGTTTCCTGAGAACCGTGCCGAGACCGCGTTCGCTCACGGGGCCTCGGCCTCGTCGCGCACCACGCCGTCCTCCACGATCAGAATCTGCATGGCGCGAAACCTACGACGGGCGCGCGGAGCTGGGCAATCGTTTGTCGTCTGCATGAGTCTTCTCTGACACACAAGCGCAGCACACGACGCGTCGTGTAAGGGAAGAATGACAATCCTCTAACAATGCCTGACAGGACTTCGCGGAGGGGACAGCACCGCGCTGCCGGAGCGCAACGTGCTACCGGCACGAACGGGCCGGCCCGTATCCGAGCCGGCCCGTCAGACAGCGAGAGCAGTGTACGGTTACTTCGTCGAGTCTCTGGGCTGTTGCCCGGCCCGGCGAATCTCGCTGTTGGCATCCTTCTGGGCCTTCTCCGCCTCAGTCGCGCTCAATCCGAGACCCTGCAGCGTCTTCCCGATGCTCTTCCCCGACTTCAATCCATCCAGGATCGCCTGGGTGGTGACGTTTGGATCCTTCGTTCCCAGGTTCTGGGCCAGGACGTTGGCGGCGATGAACTGGCCACGGGTGAGCTTGGGGTTCGCCGCCAAGGCGGCCTGATAGGCGCTTTGCAGTGCGTCCGGCGTCGTATTCAACTTCGAGGCGATCCCCCGGAAGCTCGTGACCTTCGGCTCGGACGCCGATGGCCGGGGAGACGCATCTGACCGCGGCGTGCTTCTCACGTGCGGCGTCACCGCCTGCGCGTGAGTCGGCCGTTGGGCTGCTGCCGTCGAGTAGCCAAGGAGTACGAGACCCGACAGCAGGGTCACGGTTCCCATGATGCGAGTGAAGTATTTCATTGTGTCCTCCATGCGATCGGCATTGGCGCCGATACGTGAATGTCCTACCCTCGATGAGCCTAGGACTTCCCCAGCCGGTCACGTGTCACTGTTGTGACCTGGCTCACCGGACCCCGCTCTTAGAGGATCGGGTAGCATCATGCAACTCCACGGGAGTCTCCATGCGCGTTCAGTCCGGTTCGCTCGCCCTGCTCGCAGCGGGTTTCGCCGTACCTCTGTCGGGACAATCCGCCGTCAGCGCGGGTATCACGACCGGGACCGCTCGCTTCAACAGCGCCCGATCCGAGCAGGCTGTCACGGCGATCGTCCAGGTCCGGCCCCGGCCCTGGCTCAGCCTGTCGGCCATCCCGTCCTTCGTACACGTGACGGACTCGGTCGCGGGGCAGAGCGTCTCGCACAGCGGTCTCGGCGACCTCCCGCTCGTTGTCGCAGCGGAGCACCCCTTCGTGGGCTCCTGGTCCCCCGTGGTGGGGGCAGCGCTGGTCGCGACCTTGCCGGTTGGCAATGCGAGCTGCGGCCTGGGTAGCGGAGAGATGGGTTACGGCGTGGACGGCGGGATCGGGGTCGCGCCGGCAGCGCGGTGGCGGTTGTCCGCGAGTGCGAGCCGCAGTCTCGGCGGACTGGGTGCACAGTCGTCGCTGAGCGCTCCGCATGCCACCGCCCTGCGGATGGAAAGCGGATACGACGTCACCGACCGGTGGACGGCCGATCTCGCGGTCGGCGCAGACGTCGGATCGTCCGATTCGACCCAGGCGCTCAGCCGGGTGGTCGGGGCGGGAGTCAGCTACCGGATAGGTAGTGTTCTGGCTCTCACGGTCGATGCCACGCACGGACTCACGAGCACCTCACCCCAGTGGGTGTTCTCCGTGGGCCTCGGCACGGCCTTCGTCGGCACGTCACCGGTGAACCCCACGTCTTCGCTGCGACGCCTGAAGACGGGCTTCGTGGGCGGCGTGAGCCGAGGGGCCGGGCGCAGCACGGGCCGGACCGTGGCGGGAGGGTGTTGAGCGGCCGTCGCCGGCCCCCTGTCATCACGGCTTTGGCCGTCGCCCAGCCCGCGGCCGAGGCGGCGCACCGTGGCTCGGAATCGTGCTGATGGTGAACGATCGGCGGAACCCGAGATAGCCTTTCCTCGTGGCCGACAGGTTGACCTCCCGCGAATAGAAGAGCCAGCCGGTGGCGCCGGTGGTCTGCTGATCCGCCGACCCCGGGGTCACGAGCGTCGGAAACGCCGGCGCCCGGGCCCCCCGGATCGAGGCGCCGAGGGCCTGCGGGGCGTCCCATGTGGTGCCGTCCTCGGAGGTCGAGGCGTAGAGGTCGAGGCGGGTATGGAAGATCATCAGCCACCGCTTCAGGGTGGTGTTGTAGGTCACCTGCGGATGCGCAGACTCGCCGCCGTGTGGCGGCGTAGTGATCACCGGACTGGCGATGACCTCGGGACCCGGAGGGCTCCACCCCCTGCCGGTCCAGAACTGCCAGCTCCCCGGTGCGCCACCGCGTGCATACGCCGCTCTGGCGACGTAGATGTCCGACGTCGGCCGACCGCCCGAGGACAGCCGCACGCGGTCGAGGTAATAGAGATAGATGTACTGCGTTCCTCCCTCGGTCCGCACGACGGCGGTCGGGCCGGCGGATCCTTCGTCGTCGACCCTGGTCTTCATCGTGGCGTCGACGGCGGCGCAGTCGAAGTGCGCGGCGACCATGTCGTTGCCCTGGACGATCACCGCTCGCTGTCCCCAGGTCATGCCGTCGTCGGTCGACGTCGCGATGCCGATCGACGCGCGGAGCGGGGTCCCCGTGTTCTTCGGGTGGAATTCCCCATCCACGAACGCCAGCAACTCGCCCTGCCGCGGGCCGGGGATGATCGCGTTGATCGCCGCATAGTTGCGATACCAGGCGGAGTCGGACGTGCAAGGGAGCGTCGAGTCGTGAACCGCCGCGAAGACTCTCACGGGTGACGCGCGCTCGAGGTCCGGAATGCTCCAGCTGTGCGGGTGCAGGATGAACGTGCCCTGCGTCGCGTCGCCGATCCGTCCGTCCACCCAGATGGTCAGGCCCCCTTTCCCTTCCTGATAGGAGATGTGGCCGTTCGGGGCGTTGCGGAGCATGCCGATCTTCACCGAGTCCTCGGGCCCGAGGGTCATGTGCCACGGGCTTTGCGCCGTCGCCGGCAGGGCCGCGGTCAGGACCAACGGCACGAATGCTCGAAGGAAGGTCATTGCATCACCTGGGCGTGAGGAGGCGACGTGTCGGATTCTCGACGTGTTCGACCCGCCGAGATGAGGAGGAGTCACATCGACGCCCCTCCCGCACGAGGGTTAGGTTACCTGCATGACTGCCCACCCAACGGCACTGCGTGTCAGACCTCCGCGGCCGCGCCGTCGCCGCTGGCTCGTCCTCGTCCTCGTCGCCGTTCTCCTGTTCCTGCTCCTCCCCAGTCTGGTCACCTTCGCTGCAGAGTGGCCCTGGTTTCAGGCGCTGGGCTACGAACGCGTGTTCGCAACCCGGCTCGTGGCTCAGGGTCTACTCGGCGTCGGGGCTGGCCTTGTGGCGTTCGCCTTCCTGTACGCCAACGTGCGGTTCGCCCAGCGCGGCGCCGTTCCGGAACCGATGGTCCTTCGGTCCAACGACGGGACGGCCGCCCTCGACGTGACGCGGTTGCTGCGCCGGCTGGCACTGCCGATGACACTCGGCGTGGCGCTGCTGTTCGGCCTGGGAGCCGCGGGTGGGTGGCTTGGCGTGCTCCAGTTCCTGCACCGAACGCCATTCGGCGTCCTGGATCCGGTCTTCGGTCGCGACGTTGGCTACTACGTGTTCACAGTACCGGTCGTGGCGAGCGTCATCGCGTTTCTCACGACGCTCTCGATGATCGCGTTGGTGACGGCCGTGGTGCTGTACGTGCTGCGACGGGACATCATCGTGGTCCAGCGACACGTCACGGTGGAACCATCCGCCCGGTTGCACCTCGCCGGGTTGCTCGCCTTCCTCTTCCTGCTGGCGGCGGTGCGGGTGTACTTCGTTCGAATCCCCGGATTGCTGTACTCGACGACGGGACCCCTGGTCGGCGCGAGCTTCGCGGATCTCCACGCCAGGCTCGTCGGCCTGCGGCTCGCCGGGCTGGCCGCGGTGGCGGGCGCCGCACTCGTGCTGTGGGGGACCCGCGCGCACCGTCTCGCCTGGGCCGCCCTGCTCGCCCTCGGGGTCTACCTCGGCGTGTCGCTGCTCGGCGTCGTCGTGTACCCCGCGATCATCCAGCAGCTGGTCGTGGCACCGAACGAGCTGGCGAAGGAAACGCCGCAGCTCGCCTCCCACATCGCGGCCACCCGGCGGGCGTGGGGGCTGGACAAGGTGGTGACGCGCGACCTGACCGGCGAGACCGCGCTCACCCAGCGGGACGTCGCGGCGAACCAAGCGACGATCCAGAACGTGCGGCTGTGGGATCGCGATCCGCTGCTGCAGACGTTCAGGCAGCTACAGGAGATCCGCACGTACTACGACTTCGTCTCGGTGGACGACGACCGTTACTGGATCGACGGCCAGTACCGCCAGGTGCTCCTCTCGCCGCGCGAGTTGAATTCGAGCTCGCTGCCGACGCGAACGTTCATCAACGAGCGGCTGACCTTCACGCACGGGATGGGGCTCACTCTCGGCCAGGTGAACCAGGTGACCCCGGAGGGACTGCCGGTCCTGTTCCTCAAGGACCTGCCGCCGGTGTCCAGCGTGTCGCTGCGGGTGACCCGCCCGGAGATCTACTACGGCGAGCTCACCGACTCCTGGGTGTTCGCGCACACCCATCAACGGGAGTTCGACTACCCCTCGGGCGAGGAGAACATTTACACGTCGTACGCGGGCACGGGCGGAGTCCGGGTCGGCTCGTTCTTGCGCCGGCTCGTGCTGGCGACCTACTTCGGCTCCCTGAAGGTGCTGCTGTCGAGTGATATCACGAACGACAGCCGCGCCATGTACATCCGGAACATCCGGGACCGCGCGCGCACGGCGCTGCCGTTCCTGATCTTCGATCACGACCCGTATCTCGTGGTGGGGGATTCGGGCCGGCTGCGGTGGATCCTCGACGCCTACACGGCGACCAGCCGCTATCCCTATGCGCAGCCGCTCGACGACGGCACGAACTACGTCCGCAACAGCGTGAAGGTCGTGATCGATGCGTTCGACGGCACCGTCACGGCCTACCTGGCCGACCCGGCGGATCCGCTGGTGCGCACCCTCGCACAGGTGTTCCCCGGCATCTTCCAGCCGCTCGACGCGATGCCGGCGGATCTGCGAGCGCACCTGCGGTATCCCGAGGACCTGTTCCGGATGCAGACGGACATGTACGCGACGTATCACATGGCGGAGCCGGATGTCTTCTACCACCGGGAGGACCAGTGGCAGAAACCGGTATTGTCACGGTCGGCTCCGCAGCAGGATCCCTTCCTGCGGCACATCGTCATGCGGCTGCCCGGGGAGCGCCAAGCGGAATACATCTTCATGGTGCCGTTCACGCCGACCGGCAAGGACAACCTGGCCTCGTGGATGGTGGCGCGCAACGACGGGGAGCACTATGGCCAGTTGATCGTGTATCGCTTCCCGAAGCAGAGCCTCGTCTACGGGCCGGCTCAGATCGTCAACCGGATCAGCCAGGATCCCGAGATCTCCCGCCAGGTCTCGCTCTGGGATCAGCGCGGCTCCGAAGTGATCCGCGGCAATCTGCTGGTCATCCCGATCGAGGAGTCGCTCATCTACGTGCAGCCGGTCTATTTACGGGCCGAGGGCGGAGGCATCCCCGAGTTGAAGCGCGTCGTCGTCGCCTACCAGAATCAGGTGGTCATGGAGGAGACGATCGAGGCCGGGTTGGCGCGCCTGTTCTCCGGCGCGGCGGCCCCCGCCGGGGTGGCGGCCGAGCCGTCTCGCCCGGTCCAGCCCGGCGATAGTCGGGCCGCAGATCTCACCCGCCAGGCGGTCCAGCTGTATCAGAGTGCGATCACCGCGCAACGCGCCGGCGACTGGGCACAGTACGGAGCGGACCTCGCCCGGTTGGGGGAAGTGCTGCGCCAGTTGCAGACGACCCTCGGGGGCCGACAACCCTAGTTCCGGAGCGGTGGTCGAGTTCGAGACCCGGCCGCGACCCCGGCGCAACCCGTGTCAGTGGCCGGCGGCCGCTTTCGGGTGGCTCAACGCGAACACGTACGCGGCTACAGCGCGCAGCTCCGCCGGACTGAGCTTCGCTCCCCCCATGGGCGGCATCGGCGCCGGAGCGGTCTTCGGGTGGGGTACCCCGGCTTCGACGGTCTTCATGATCGAGGCGTAGCTACCATCGCCGTGGAGCCATTTGCCGCTCGTCAAGTCGGGCGCGAGGCCGGGGGTGCCCTTCCCGTCCACACCGTGGCAACCGAAGCACAGACCACCGGCCACCTTCCCATGGAAGATGCTGTCCCCGAGCGCGATCAACCCCGGCGTGATCGTCATCGTGTCGGTAGGCGCCTGCCCGCACAGACGTGTGACCGCTCCCAGGAACATCCCCGCGATCACCGTCGTGAGCATCCGTGTGCGCATCGCTGCCCCCTTCCTCTATTAGGTACGGCTGATCATCGCTCGAGGGTGCGAAGGTATTCGAGGATGGCACGGCGCTGGCCCTCGTCCAGCGGGAACTGAGGCATCAGGCTCTTGGGGTTGTCGAATTTCGGGTCCGCGAGCTTGTGGAGTACGTACTCCGGCGAGCGCCGCTGGAGCACCGTGTTCAGGTCCGGACCGACTCGGCCCATGGTGGACGCCCCGAGCACGT
>DATGDE010000321.1:0-3694 GCA_035311125.1 Gemmatimonadales bacterium | reverse complement strand
TTCTGCACCTTCACGTGCACGACCTTCGCACCGGTGGGGATGCGGCGGTTCCACGAGCCGTGGTAGGTCAGGAAAGCGTCGCCCGCATAGCCGGGAAACGCGGTGGCCGTATAGAACGTGATCCCGAGAGGCGCCGAGTGGGCCTGGAAGGTGATGGCCGGCGGCTCGACGTCGGTGCAGGTCGCGCTGGGATACTCGGGGTTGCGCTGCCCCGGCAGGTAGCACTGCGGCCAGCCGTAGAACTTGCCGTCCTTCAGGATGTTCAGGTGCTCGGGGGGCAGGTCGTCGGTCATCGCGATGTTGGAGCCGCCGATGTTGTCGCGATCGTTGTTCGTGGCCCAGAGCTCGCCCGTGCCGGGGTAGAAGGCGAGGCCGACCGAGTTGCGCAATCCGGTGGCGAAGCGGTGCTCACCCGAGCCGTCGGCGTTGAAGCGGGTCACCGCGGCGCGGCGCGGATCGGTTTCGTCGCAGATGTTGCACGAGGAGCCGACCGCGAGGTAGAGGTAGCCGTCCGGACCGAACACCACGGTGCGGGTGGAATGCCCGCCCGCTGGCAGGCCGGTGACGATCGGCTGCGGCGCGTGGCCCGGGGCGAAGCGGGTGATCTGGGTCATTTCGCCGACGTACATCGTGTCGCCGCGGAAGGCGATGCCGAAGGGCCCGTTGAGCCCGGTCGCCGCAGGGCTCACCGAATCGGCCACGCCATCGCCGTTCGTGTCCGCGAACCGCACGACTCTACCGTCACCCTGCATGGCCGCGTATACCGCCCCCCCGGGGCCGAGCACGATGTTCCGCACGCCGCGCAGGTTGTCGGCGAATATCCCGATCTTGAAGCCGGGCCGCAGGTACAGCGTGTGTCCTGCGATCTCCTGCGGCACCATCCCGGCCGGGGCCTGCCCCTCTACCGTTGCACCACTCGTGCAACCGAGCAGGACCAGCGCCGCCACGGCCATCCGTCGCTGCATACGAACCTCCTCGAGGATCTTCCCGTTCACCGCTGGGCCGCGAACACGCCGGACAATGCGCCTTCCCCGCCCGGCATGTTCCCGCGGCTGACCAACGCCTCCTGTTCCGCCCGCTCGACCTCCGCGGTGACCTCGGCCTCGACGTCGGCGAGATCGCGCTCGGTCCAGCCATCTTCCTTCAGGTATTCCTCGTACAATCCGATCGGGTCGCGCCTCCCCCACTCGGCGAACAGCCGGGCGGGAAAGGTCTCCCGCGCCTCACGCTCGTCGTGGGTCGCGTGGCCGCCCATGCGGAACGTTTCGGCCACGAGCAGCGCCGGTCCCTGTCCGGCGCGACAGCGGTCGGCCGCCAGCTTCGTCGTCGCCCAGGCATCGAGCACGTTGTTGCCGTCGAACTCGAGGCCCCACACGCCGTACGATGCCGCCCAGTCCTTGAATGTTCCCGGGAGGTGGTGCTGCTCGAGCCGGGTCCCCAGGGCCACCTGGTTGTTCTGTACGATGAAGATCACGGGCAGCCGCTGCACGGCCGCGAAGTTGGTGCCTTCGTGCGCCGCGGCCGTCTTAGTGGACCCGTCGCCCACCCAGGTGAGCGCCACGCGAGGCTCGCGCTTCATCTTGAAGGTCAGCGCGATCCCGGCGATGACCGGGACGACATCGCCCACGTGCGAGATCGGCTGCAGGACGCCCTCGGCCAGATCGCCGACGTGCAGGTCGCGCCCGCCGGAGGGCGAGTCGGCGGTCGCGAGGGCGGCGCGCAGCGCCTGAGTGAGGGGCACCCCCATCTCGATCACCGCCCCGGCGTTGCGGATCATGGGCGCCACGATGTCGCGGTCGCGCTCGAGCGCGTGCACCGGTCCGACGGTCGTCGCTTCCTCGCCGGTGCCGAGCCACGCTTTCGAGATGACGCCGGTGCGGACCCAGCGCTTCAGGGTCACGTCGTGCAGCCGCGTGCGCACGAGGCCCGCATACAGGGCGCGCCGGCCGTCCCGGTCGACGCGCGCGACCAGCGCGGCCCGTTCGGGCCGGCTCTCGATCGTCTGGCGGAACGCGCGAACGAGAGCGGGGTCGGGCTGCCAGGAGACGTATTCGGGTGGATCGAACGCCGGGAAGCGCTTCATGGCGACCGCTATCTCAACTTCTCCTTCAGCTTGCCGAACAGCCCGCCCGCTCCGCCCCCCGCGGCGCCGCCCCCCGCATTGCTCTCCGCTTCGCTCAGTGCCTCGGCGAACGCGAGGGTCGTGGGGTAGCGGTTGTCGGGATTGGTCTCGAGCGACTTGGCGATCGCTTTCTCGAGGGCCGCGGGGAAATCGGGGCGAATGGTGCGGAGCGGGGTCGGGCTGCCGCGCAGCCGTGCGATCATCATCTCCTGGGCGTTGCGGCCCTGGAACGGGAGCTTCCCGGTGAACATCTCGAACGCCACGATGCCCAGGGCATACACGTCGGAGCGGGCGTCGAGCGCTTTGCCGCGGATCTGCTCCGGGCTCATGAACTCGGGCGTGCCGAGGATGATGCCCGTGGCCGTGAGCTTCGCGATCGACGGGTCGGCGCGCCGCTCCTTGGCCAATCCGAAATCCATCACCACCGCGCGGTCCGAGCCGTCCTCGTTGGGGACCAGCATGATGTTCTCGGGCTTGAGGTCGCGGTGCACGATCTGCAGCTCGTGGGCGTGCTGCAGTCCGGCGCAGACCTGACGCAGGATCGACAGGCCGTGAGACAGGTCCATCGGGCCGTCCCGCACTTCACGGTCGGAGAGCAGCTCGCCGTGGAGGAACGGCATGACCAGGTAGATCAGACCGTCCTCGGACTCCCCCAGCCGGAGAATGCGGCAGACGTTGGGGTGGTCGAGGCGCATCGCGAGTCCGGCTTCCCGCCGCAGCCGCTCCACCGAGCTCTTGTCGCTCGCCAGCTTCGGGGAGAGCACCTTGATGGCCACTTCCTGGCCGGTCGAGATTTCCTTGGCGAGGTAGACGTAGGACATGCCGCCCTCGCCGAGCTTCTTCAGCACCTGATAGCGCGCGTCGAGCAGCTGGTTGGACAGCGACGAGGCGCGGTCGGTGCCGGGCGGCGGCTTGATGGGCGGCGTCCGGACGGCGGTGGCGCCGCCCACCGGCGTCCGGGGCGTCGCCGGCGGCGCGCCGTGGGGAGCGGCGGGGGTCGCCGGCACCCCCTGGACGTCCACCAGCATCGAGCCGTCCCTGGGGCAGAAGCGGGCGGAGTCGGAATACACGGTCTTGCACTTGGGACAGCGGCGCTGACTCATTCACGTACCCGGTTGCGGCCTTCGTTCTTGGCGCGGTAGAGCGCCTGGTCGGCCAGCGCGATGAAGCTGTCGGCGCTGGTGACCCGGTCGTTGGGGAAGCCGGCGAGCCCGATGCTGACCGTGAGCTGCAGCGGCTCCTCGCCCACCGGGGCGAAGTCGCGCGCCTGGATCTTGCCGCGGACACGCTCGGCGAACACCTGGGCCCCGCGCACCATGGTTTCGGGCATGACGACGATGAACTCCTCTCCACCGTAGCGCGCGACGAGATCCACGGACCGCGCCTCGTGGCGCAGCAATTCACCAACTTGCCGCAACACCGCGTCGCCCGCCAGATGCCCCCGCCGGTCGTTGATTTGCTTGAAGCGGTCGAGATCGGCCAGCAGAATGCTCAGGTACAGGTTGTAGCGGCGGGCCCGGTCCAGCTCGGCGGCGAGCGCCTCGCTCAGGGCGCGGCGGTTCAGGGTGCCGG
>DATGDE010000320.1:0-2071 GCA_035311125.1 Gemmatimonadales bacterium | reverse complement strand
GGGCACCACACGGACCGCGAGCCAGACGGCCAGGGCCCCAACGAAGAGCGCCACGAACGTGGCGCTCGACAACCGCGACTGCGCGCTTCCCTCGCTCAGGGGTGGGGCTCGTCTTCGTCGTCCACCAGCTCCGCCTCGGTTGCACCTTTCCCCAGCTGTCGCGTCTCGGGCGGCGAGCCCGCGCCGAGCAGCCCCATGCGCTGTTTCAGCGCGGCGAGCTGCTGATCGGCGTCCGCCTTCTCGAGCGAGTGGAATTGCTGCATCAGCGTATCGCCGGACAGATCCTCGTTCACTTCGGCCGCCGCGATCAGCTTGCGCTCCTCATGCTCGATCTGCTCGGCCATGCGCTCGAACGTCTCGAACGCGCTCTTGTCGCCGATGGACGACATCGTCTCCTGGATGCGCTTGTGTGCCTCGGCGCGCTTGGCCCTCGCGATCAGGATGTTCTTCTTGCGCTTCGCCTCTTCGATCTTGTCGTTGAGCTGCCGCAGCGAGACCTTGAGCTTCTCCGTCTCCTCGCGGTGCTTGACCCAGGTCTCCTGCAGCTGCACCGCACCCTGGACGTGCTCGTTGTACCGCAGCAGCGCCTGCTTCGCGAGGTCGTCGCGGTTCTCCCGCACGGCCAGCTCGGCACGCTTCTCCCATTCCTCGGCGAGCTTCTTCTCCTGCTCCGCCTGGGCGGCGAGCCGCTTCTCGTCGGCGATGGCCGAGGCGACCTGCTGCTTCGCCTTGGCCAGCTGGGTCCGCATGTCGACGATCAGCTGGTTCAGCATCTTTTCCGGATTCTCGGCGCGCGAAATCAGGTCGTTGATGTTCGACCGGAGCAGCGTCGAGAGACGGTCAAAGATCCCCATGGCTATCCTCGCACGTGAGGCGGAGGCTACCGGCCGGTACCCAGCTGCTGCCCGCGCTTCTCCACCAGCAATCGCTCGGCGAAATCTAACCGTTCGCCAAGCTCGGAAACCTGAGACGTCAACATGCGCACCTGCTCTTCCAGCGCGGCCACTCGCGGCGCGTCCGCCTCCCCTTCGGCGCCCAGCCCGTAGCGCCGCCGCCGCCGCAGCCGGATCCCCTCGGCGATCGCTTCCCCAATGGGCGAATGGAAGAACCAGCGCGCCAGGAGAACGCCCGCCACGACCACCACGGCCACCCCGATCAGTGGAATGATCTGGCTGAGCGCGTAGTTCGGGTCCATCATCCCCGGGGGCATCGGGGGCATCGGAGTCTGGAGCATCATCGCTATGTACGCCGCCGCAGTAGCCGCTGTTTCAACCGGAAACTGGTGGTCGCTCGGGTGACGACTGGCTCGTCGACCCGCGGGCCAGGAGCCGCTCCGTAAAATCTACCCGCTCCGCCAGTTCCGCCACCTCACGCCGTAATTCCTCCACCGCTCCCAGCAACTCCTCCCGCTCGCCCGCTTCTTTGGTGGACGGAACGGCCCCATGGCGCACTCGCTCCGCGAGCGCCTTGCCCAGGGGTGACAGGGAGACCATCCACACGAAAAAGCCACCCACCGCCACGATCGGGATGAAGACGGCGACGACGCCCGGGTCCATATCGCTACCGGGCGTCCGGTACGCCGAGCCGTGCTACGTCGCGCTGCTTCGCGAGCAACCGCTCCGCGAAATCCAGCCGCTCGGCCAGCTCGGCCATGTCCCGCCGCATCGCCTGCAACTCCTCCAGGACCTCCTCACTCACACCCGGGACCGCCGGTGCGCCGTGCTGCCGTAGCCGTTCGGCGAACGCCTGCACGAGCGGACGGAGGAGGAGGAAGGCGCCGCCAAAGAACAGGACGACGACGATGAGCTTCTCGAGTTCCATCTCAGGATCCTGGTCCGATGCGCTGCGCGTCGCGCTGCTTCGCCAGCAGCCGTTCGGCGAAGTCCAGCCGCTCCGCGAGATCGTCCACGTCCTCGCGCAGATGCTGCAGCTCGGCGAGCGTTGCTTCATCGGGTTCTGGCCTGGGCGGCGGGGGGATCTCACCCCCGATGCGACGGGCGATCGCACCCGCAATCGGGCGCAGCACCCACAGGCCGCCCCCGAATAGCATGAATGCCATGGCCGCTTCCGG
>DATGDE010000319.1:0-15739 GCA_035311125.1 Gemmatimonadales bacterium | reverse complement strand
GGTGCTCGAGATGGATGGCCGGCGGGTGGGCAAGGTGCGGGTGACACCACCGCGTCCCGCGGCCTGAGCCGCCCGCGACCTCAGCTGCGCGACCGGCTGCGCTGCGCCAGCTCGGTCGCGAGCTCCAGGGCGGCCCGCATGCTTCCCGAGTCCGCCACACCCTTGCCCGCGATATCGAACGCCGTGCCGTGATCGGGAGAGGTTCGCGGGAACGGCAGCCCCAGGGTGACGTTCACGCCCTTTCCGAAACCGGCCACCTTGACCGCCGTCATGCCCACATCATGGTAGGGGGCGAGCACTGCGTCGAACATCCCGCGCATGGCTTTCACGAACACCGTGTCGGCCGGCAGCGGACCCGCTGCGTCGAGCGCCTGCGCGGCGGGTTTGAGGACGCGATCGTCTTCGTCGCCGAACAGGCCGCCTTCACCGGCATGCGGATTGAGCGCGCACAGCGCGAGGCGCGGGGTGGCCAGACCCCACCATTGCTGCAACGCCGTCGTGGTGAGCCGGCCGACCGCCACGATCCGCTCGGTCGTGACCTGACGCGGAACGTCGCGTAGCGCGATGTGGGTGGTGACGAGCACGACACGGAGCGGCCCGGCGGCCAGCATCATCACCGTGGGGATGTCCCCCGTCAGACGCGAGAGCAGCTCCGTGACGCCGGGGACCGGATAGCCCGCGACGTGGAGGGCGCGCTTCTCTACGGGGCCGGTGACGACCGCGTCCACCTCCCCGGCGCGTGCCAGCCACACCGCGCGCTCGATCGATCGAACGGCGAGGAGACCGGCCTGCCGGACTCCGTCGGGGCCGCCCGACTGCTCCCCGGTCCCGGCACCCCAGGCGCCCACGCCGATCCTGCTTCGCGCCGCGATACCGTTTAACAGATCGTCCGGACCCACCAGCACGACGTCCGCACCGAGCGGCCCGGCGGTGAGCGCGCGCGTCACGACCTCGGGCCCGATCCCTCGCGGATCGCCAAGCGTCACGGCGAGACGCGGGCGGCGCGAGGCGGCCACCGTCAGAGCCGGATGTCGATGTAGGTCTGGCGACGCAGCTGATCGACGTAGTGACGGACCCCCAGCTCCTGGGCCAGCTGGGAGCGGATCTGGTCCCGCACGTCGTCGAAGGCCACCTCGCCTTCGGCCTGCCGTGCCGTCACTTCCAGCACCACGAACTGCGGGCGGGCGCCGGCGGCGCCCACCTCGAGGACCGGCTTGAGTCCCGTCGTGCTGTCGGTACCGAACAACCGCTGGTATTCCGGGCCCAGCTGGGCGATGGCGACCCCCTCCGCCAGCTTCGGTACGTTCTCGTCGCCGTAGCGCTGGGCCAGCGAATCGAACGATGCACCGCGCGCCAGAGCAGCGTGCACCGAATCGGCCAGGCGGCGCGTCGCCTCGATCTGCGCCGGCGAAACCACTGGCGCGATCAGGATGTGGCGCGCCAGCACTTCGGCGGGTTGCACGCGCTGGACCTGAATGATGTGGAATCCGAAATCGGTTTCCACAGCGTCGGAGATCTCGCCGGGCTTCAGCCGGAAGGCGGTTTCCTCGAAGGCTTTGACCATCGAACCGCGACGGAACCAGCCGAGCGAGCCGCCCGAGTCCCGGGTGGTGGTGTCGGCCGAGAGCCGTCGCGCCAGGTCGGCGAAATCAGCACCGTGCCGCAATTCGACGATCAGCGACTCGGCCGTCGCCCGTGCGCGGGCCCGCGCTGCTGAATCGGGCTTTGGCAGGATCACGATCTGGCGGAACGAGACATTGGCCGGACGCTGTTGCGTCTGTCCCCTGTTCTCTTCCCAGTACGCACGCATCTGCGCGTCGGTCGGCTGGATCGGCTTGATCTTCTCCTTCTGCCGCAGATTCTCCAGCAGCCGCGTTCGCAGGATCTCTCGGCGCTGGTTCTCCGCGAGCCACCGGCGCCACTCCTCCACTCCGCCGAATGCGGCCAGCCGCAGCTGCTGCTGGAACTCCGTCTCCGACGCGAAGCGTCCACGGACATTGCGCACCGTCTGCTCCACGGCGTCCTGCACTTCCTGCTCGGTGACCTTCACCGTCGTGTCGTGCTCGGCTTGCTGCACCAGCAGCTCGGTTTCGACCAGATTGTTCAGGATCCGGCGCCGCAGGGCCGCGCGTCCGGCGGAATCCTGCGGCAGGGTCTGGCCCGACGCCTGTGCCTGAGCCAGCTCCTCCTCGAGCTGTGAGGACAGGATTGGCTGCGAACCGACGACCGCTACGATCCGGTCGACCGGGACGGTGTTCTGGGCCCGCGCGACCGGAGCGAGCGCCGCACCGAGCGCCACGACGAGCAGCGGGCGCCCGCCAAATCGGATCATTGCAGGGTGCGCCGCACGGGTGCCTTGCGCAACACAGAGTCCGGAACCGGTGGGACGGGCGGCGGTCCGGGAGCAGGCCGGACTTCTCCACCGGGGCTACCGGCCCCCGGCGGCCGCAACGAGTCGGCGCTCGCCCGCAACGCGATGGCCCGCTCGGAGGCCCGCTGCACCCCCGACTCGTCGATCGACCATGAGCTGCGCTCGCGCAGCAACTGGGCAAGTAGCGGCGGAATGGGAAAGAACTGCGCCTGCCCGCCTACCAGGCGGTCGAAATAATCATCCACCCGGGCCATCATGAACCGCTCCCGCCCCGCCTTCGTCGTCGTGGAATCGCGCAGCATGGCGGGCGTGAAGTGCAGCTCGGAGCCCAGCAGCGTAAGCGTCGAGTCGTACTCGGTCCGCACCTCCACCCACTCCGAGTCCGTGAGATGCACCTTGGCCGAGTCCGCTTGCCGCACCGCCAATTCCCGCTCCACCAATCGTTGCACCAGCTGACTGATCAGCGAGTCGTTCGCCTGAGGCAGGTTGGCCAGGTAGCGGGGGTCGATCCCGTACAGCCAGCGCACCAGGTCCTTCATTCTGAATTCGCCGCCGTCGAAGCTGGCCAGCTGCTTGGTGCTGCGGCCCGCGGCATCCAGGTCCTGAAGGCCGGCCCGCACCGCCCCGCCGGCGTCGCCGGACACCCGCACGTGGCGTTTGGACGACAGGTCCGCGAGATACGTCGAATCGAACCGCGACATCAAGGCATCGCGCGCGCCCTGAGCGAAGCTGTCGCGGATCTCCGCCAGGGGCGGGCGCCGGATGATGTGAAAGCCGAACTGGGTGCGCACCACACCCGACAGTGCGCCCGGCGCCAGCTGCCAGGCGGCGTCCTCGAACTGCGGCAGGAAACGCCCGCGGGGCGACACACCGAGATACCCGCCCGACGCTTTCGACCCGGGATCCTCCGAGCTGCGGCGCGCCACCGTCGCGAAATTCGTCCCCCCCGAGGTCACGAGGGTGCGCCACAGAGCGTTGGCCTGTGCCTGCTTCTGCTGGACCACGGTGGGCGCGGCGCTCTGGGGAACGGTGATCAGCAGGTGTTGAAAGGCCCGCAGTTCGCCCGCGGCGTACAGGGAGTCGATCGCCCGCTCGCTCGGCATACGGTCGGCGGAGATCTGCTCGTGGAAGTGCGTGAACTTCAATTGGGAAACGGCCGGCCACATCACCTGCGCGACGACGGCGCTGTCGCTGAGGGACTGCCCGTCGGCCATGGCCATGGCGAACAGGGTGAAATCCACGTACACGCCGGCCAGCTTGCTCAGGTTGGTAGGCTGCAGCGGGAAGCCCTTTGCGCGCGAGGCGATCTCGGCAAGGCGCTCTACACTCAGCGTCTGGCCGGCCGCGCGGGCCGCCGCGTCGGGATGGGCCGTGAACGCGTCTCGCAACGCCGTGCAACCGACCAACGCGAGCCCCACCGCGACCAACACCAATCGACGCATGCCAAGACTCCATTCCAGGTCAGAGATCGGCGGAAACCGCCGTGAGTGCCCGCACCAACCCGGGCCCGATCGCCTCGCCCCCGAGGCGGCGCAGGCGCAGCGAGAGCGGAACAGTCCGACGGATGTCGGCGGCGAACTGTACCGCGTCGAGCGCCGCGGTGAGGCCGGCCATGCGCGGCCGGGCCTCCCGCCGAAACGTGAGCCGCGCCTCGTCGCCCCGCACCAGGATCGTTTCCAATCCCGCCCGGGCGCCGAGCGCGCGGAGTTCCGTCACGAGGAGCAAGCGCTCCGCCTCCAGCGGCAGGGGCCCGAAGCGGTCACGGAGCTCTTCGCGAACCGCTGGAATCTCGCCTGGGCGCTCCGCGCGCGCCAGTCGGCGGTACACGTCGAGCTTGGAGGCGGGGTCGGAGACGTACTCGTCCGGCAGATAGGCCGGCTGATCGAAGACGACCTCCGGCGCGGGCAGCTCGCCGCTCCCCGCTCCGCGCTCCCCCTTCAGAATGCGCACCTCTTCTTCGAGCCATCGCAAGTAGGTGTCGAACCCCACCGCCTGCGCCTGGCCCGACTGCTCGGCTCCCAGCAGGTTGCCCGCGCCGCGCAGCTCCAGGTCGCGCAGGGCGATGCGGTACCCCGAGCCGAGATCCGTATGATGCTCGAGCACCGCGAGGCGCTCCTCCGCCGCGGGGTCGACCGGCTCGGGGACGAGCAGATAGCAGGAGGCCCGTCGGTGGCTCCGTCCCACGCGGCCACGCAGTTGGTAGAGCTGCGCCAGACCGAAGCGGTCGGCCCGGTCCACGATCATCGTGTTCGCGTTCGGCACATCGAGCCCCGACTCGACGATCATGGTGCACACCAGCACGTCCACTTCACCCGCCACGAATCGGGCCATCACGCGGTCCAGATCCGCTTCCTTCATTTGACCGTGGGCCACCGCCGTGCGGGCGCGCGGCGCCAGCGCGCTCACCCGGGCCGCGATCGTATCGATGGTCTCGACACGGTTATGCACGAAGTACACCTGGCCGCCCCGGTCGAGTTCCCGCGCCAGCGCCTCCTCGAGCAGGCCATCGTCCCACGGCTCGATGAACGTGAGCACCGGCGATCGATCCTTGGGGGGCGTTTCGAGCAGGGTCAGATCCCGCAGTCCGGCGAGCGACAGATGCAGCGTGCGTGGAATCGGCGTCGCCGTGAGCGTGAGCACGTCCACGCTCAGCTTCAACGCCTTCAGGCGCTCCTTGTGCTTTACGCCGAAGCGGTGCTCCTCGTCCACGATCACCAGCCCGATGTCTTTGAACGACACATCCGGAGACAACAGCCGGTGCGTGCCGATCACCACGTCGAGCGACCCATCCGCGAGCCGGACGAGCGCCGCCGCACTTTCCCGGGGGGAACGGAACCGTGACAGCACTTCGAGGCGCACGGGATAGTCGGCGAGCCGCTCGCGAAACGTCCGTCCGTGTTGCTCCGCCAGAATCGTCGTCGGCACCAGCACCGCGACCTGCTTCCCGGCCTGGACCGCCTTGAAGGCGGCGCGCAGCGCGACCTCCGTCTTGCCGTATCCTACGTCCCCCACGAGCAGCCGGTCCATCGGACGGGCCCGCTCCATGTCGCGCTTCACCTCGACCGTCGCGCGCACTTGGTCGGGGGTGTCCTCGTAAAGAAACGCCGACTCCAGCGCGCGTTGCCACTGGGTATCGGGGGGGAAGGCGAATCCGGGCGCGAGCTGGCGGCGCGCATACAGCGCCAGCAGCTCCTGCGTCATGGCGCGGATCGCGGCGCGCGTCTTGTCACGCTGCCGCTGCCAGCTCGTGCCGCCGAGCCGGTGCAGACGCGGCGGCGGCGCATCCCCGTCCCCTCCCCCGGGCGCGCGATAGGGCTCGAGTTGGTCCAACCGATAGAGTGGAACGTTCAGTCGGTCGCCGCCTTCGTACTCGACGACCGCAACCTCCAGCGTCGCCTCTCCCACAAGGATGCTCTGCAGTCCGCGGAAAATGCCGATGCCGTGCTCCAGATGGACGACGAAGTCGCCCGGGGCGAGCGGCCGCGACCCGGCCGCGAGCGAGGCCGTGCGGTAGCGTCGCGGCCGTCGCAGGCGGCGGGCGCGGCGGAAGATCTCGTGGTCGGTCAGCACCCGGAGCGTCGGGAGAATGAACCCCGCGTCGAGCGCCCCCACGACGAGCGTCGCCCCGCCGGAATGCTCGCCGAGCAGGTCCTCGAGGCGCTCCAGCTGTCCTTCGTTGTCACACAGGATCACCGTCGGAGGAGGAGCGGCCACGATCTGCCGCATTCGTTTGAGATCCCGGTCGATCGCTTCGGGCGGCGCCAGCGGAAAGCGCAACTCCGCATCCTCGCCCCCCGGCACCAGACGTCCGAATCGCCGCACGGCGGCGGCCCATTCTGCCGGTGGCACCAATTGCTGCTCCCGCGGCGGAGCATCCGCTCCCATTCGCCTGGCGACTTCGACGTGATGCGCCGCCTCGGACCACGCGCGCTCCACCTCGCGCTCGACGGCCGCCTCCTGATCCAGCACCAGCACGGCATCGCTCGGAAGGAGGTCGAGGAGCGTCGAGCGGACGGGCTCGCCCTCGACGGGTGCGCCGCCCTCGGAACGGACGGGTAGCACCGTGACCCGCTCGAGTTCCTCTCCCGAGCGCTGGGTATCCAGATCGAAGGACCGCATCGAGACTATTTCGTCGGCCCACCACTCGATTCGCGCCGGCGCGGCCATCCCGTACCCGTAGATGTCCAGGATCCCGCCGCGCACGCTGAATTGGGCCACCTCCATCACCAGTGGCACGCGCTCGTAGCCCATCTCGGGCAGCCGGCCGACGACCGTGGTCAGCTCCGCTCCCCCAGCCGTTCCGGGGCTCAGGTCCAATCGGGCGCGCGCCAGCGCGGCCGGCACCGCCGTTCGCTCCGCACTCGCCCGGGCCGTCGTCACCACGACTCGCGCCATGCCCGACAACAGCGCCTGCAACGTCTCGACGCGCTCGCCCGCGATCTCGACGTGCGGCTCCTCGAGGCCGAGGCTCTCACGCTGAGGATAGAGCGCCACGCCACCGACCGCTCCGCGCAGGGCCTGCAGGTCGGTCAGCCAGCGTTCGGCGTCGGCCGGTGCCGAGGTCACCACGACGAAGAGTCGCTGGGACAACCGCCGCGCCAGTGTGGCGACGAGCACCGCCGGGCTGGATCCTGGCAGCCCTCCCACCGCAATGCGTCCGCCGGCGCCCGGGACACGATCCGCCATCGCGCGTGTCACGGGCATCTCATCCAGGCGGTCGAGCAGGAATTGGAGCGACATCAGCGCGCCAGCGTCGCCGCCGCGAGCTCACCGAGTGCGAGCAGCAGCGCGAGCCCCAGCAACACCCCGCTGATGTCCGCGCGGTGCAGCCCGGCGAACGCAGCCTGTCCGAACTCACCGTCCTCGACCACCTCGGCGTGGAGCGCTTGCCGGATGAGTCGTGGCTCAGCAGGTGTGAGATCGGATTCCCGGGGATCCGGCCCGTAGACCGTGGCGCCCACGGTATCGGCACCCACCGTTCGGAACGTGACTCGGACGGCCCCCACTGCTTCCTCGACGGCCGCCTCTCCCCGGACGAACCGGTTCACTAGCGCGTCCACGAACGGGACGAAGGCTGGCGCCGCCGGCAGCGCCGTCCAGCTCGTGTCCAGACGACTTCCCAGCAGCACGATCCCTTTCCCGGCGACTGCCCAGGGCTCGCCGTTGACGGTGGCCAAGACGGCCCCGGTATCGGAACCTTCGAGGCGCTGGCGTCGCGAGACGGGGACCCCATCCACCCCGGCACCCGTGACCAGACCGGGTGTCCCCGACGGCCCGAAGCGCCAGGCCACACCTCGCGCGGCGAGCGCGCGGTTCACCTGACCGAGCGAGGCCGGATCCGCTGGTGGCAGCACTACCGCTGACCCCGCCCCCGGCAGATCCCCGATGGTCACGCCCGACCCGCTTCCGGCGGCCACCCGACCGGCCGACCGCAGGACCTCGACCGCCGCCGTGACGAACGAGCCGGCCTCGGGCGTGACCAGCACTCCCGCGGGAGGAGTCGCGTGCCACACTACCAAGCGCCGGTCATCCCCGCGAAGCTCGTCGGGCGCGAGAGTGACGTCTCCCACCCACCAGCCAGGTCCGATCGCCCCCAGGGGAATCGTGACCGTGGCGCCCGTCACTGCCAGGGCCCGTCCCACGTCATGGTCGTGAACGCGCAGCGTAACCGGGACCGCTCCGGCGGCAGGGGCACCACCGACGCTCGCTACGACGGCTCCGGCCGAGACCCGCGCCGCGGTGATGCCCCGATTGGGAGGCGCCGGGTGGGCCCCGAGTGCCAGTACCCGAACGCCGGGAGGGAGCGTGACCCGACCGACCGCCAGCGCGGTGCGCTGCAGATCGCTCAGTACTTCGACTTCACGCAACACGGCGGGATCGGCACCCACCACCACGGCCGCGGCATTCACCGCTGCCACGAGATCCAGCCGTCCCCCTTCCGCCGAGACGCTGTCCACAGCGCCGCGCAGCTCGTCGCGTCCGCCCGACCGGATGATCCCGTCGGCCAGCACGAGCCAAAGCCGGTCGGCCGGCGTCGCGCGATCCAGTACTGACCGGGCTGCGGCCTTCAGGCGCTCGAGTGTCACCTGGCCACCGACCACCGCGCCCGAGGAGAGCGAATTGTCGAGGATCAACGCCAGCGCGGTTGGAGGATGCGACGCACCGGCATGACGCGCCGGCACAAGCGGGCGAGCAGCCGCGAGCACCAGGACTACGATCAACGCCGTGCGCAACAGCAGCAACAGCAGGTGCCGCAGCCGGAGCCGTCGGGCACTGCGTCGCTCGGCCTCGTTCAGGTAGCGGATCGGCGGGAACTCGATCTCCGGTGGGGTGCGGCGCTGAAACAGGTGTAGCAGTGCTGGAATCGCCGCCGCGGCTAAGCCGAGCAGGGCGAGCGGATGAAGGAAGATCACGCCAGGCGTCGCAGGACGCGTCCGAACGGCTCGTCCGTCATCACATCATGATAGGCGATGCCGTGACGGCGGCACGCGGCTCGCCACGCGGAAATTTCGCGCTGCACCGCTTCCCGATAGGCGCGCGCCAACTCGCGCGGCCGCACAACCAGACTCTCGCCGGACTCAGGATCGCGGAACCGCACTTCCGGAGGACCAGCAAGGGCCCGCTCGGCCGGATCCATGAGATGCAGGACCACGACTTGATGTCCGCGGTGGCGCAGGAAGCGCAACGCCACGAGAGCGAGATTGCGATCCAACAGCAGATCGGAGATCAGAACCACGAGCCCTCGGCGCACCAGCAGCGAGGTCACCTGACGCAACGCCGCCTCAGCGACCGTTCCTCGACCCTCGGGAAGAGCGACGATCCCGCGCAGCAGCCGCCGCCACTGCCCCGATTTGACGCGCGGCGGCACCACCTCGCGAACGGCATCATCGAACGTGATCAGTCCGGTAGCATCCCGCTGGCGGAGCAGGATCAGGCCCAGAGCTGCCGCCAGCCGCTGCGCATATTCCCGCTTCGTCAGCCGCTCCGGCGCTCCACGCCACGACATCGAGCGGCTCGCGTCCAGCAGGATCATGGCCCTGAGGTTCGTCTCTTCCTCGAACTGCTTCACAAACAGCCGATCGGACCGGGCGAGCATTCGCCAGTCGAGGTAGCGCGGCTCATCCCCGGGCTGATAGGCCCGGTGCTCGGTGAACTCGACGGAGAAGCCGCGAAACGGTGACCGGTGCAACCCGGAGAGGAACCCCTCCACGACACCCTGGGCGATGATCTCGATGCCGCCCAGCCGCGCCACTTCGGCGGGATCGAGCAGGTCGACTCGCTCTCTGAAGGTCATGGCTCGCGGAAGGTAGAGACGGTCGCGTGTCCATGGTAGAGGACAGTCCGCGTCCGAAGCGCCAAGGGCTGTGCATTCAACATGCTGCGCTGTAACGGCTTAGATTCGCGTAGTGCGCGGCACATGCCGTGCCCTTGAGCCGGGCCGGAGGACATATGCTCGCTACCATCGTGCTGTTCACCGCCCTCGGCGGCCGTTCCCAGCCGGCGACTGTCGTCGCCGCCACTCATGCCGATTCCGATCGCCCGCGCGTGGAAGTCTGGACTAACCGTGGCGACGATCCATACCACACCGGAGAGGACGCCCGCGTCTTCCTGCGGGCTGATCGCGACGCGTACGTCGCCCTCTTCCGGGTCGACACCGACGGCCGCGTGCGGGTGCTCTTCCCCCGGGACCCGTGGGATGACGGCTTCGTCCGCGCCGGTCGGGAGTTCGAGGTCGGTGGCAACCACGGTGATGACGCATTCGAAATCGACGACTATCCAGGGGTCGGATACGTCTTTGCGGTCGCTTCGTCCGATCCCTTCGATTTCGATGCGATCACGCGTGGCGACCACTGGGATTACCGCGTCATCGCCGACGGCCGCGTTCGTGGTGACCCGTATGTCGCGCTCACCGATCTGGCCGAGCGCATCGTGCCTCCGGGCTACGACGACTGGGATTACGACATCACTCCCTACTACGTGGATCAGCACTACGACTACCCACGGTTCCTGTGCTATGACTGTCACAACTACGCAACCTTCTCCTATTGGAATCCATACGCCTACTCGTGCGTGCGCTTCCGCATCGTGGTGTTCGACGATCCCTACTACTACCCCTATCGCTACTACGGGGGCAGACGTGTCGTCTTCACTCGACCCCTGCGCCCCCAACCCCGCTTCATCTTCAAGGACCGGAACGGCGTCGGGGACGATCGGTTCGTGACCCGTGAGCGGGAGCGCCCGATCAACGACAACGGGCGGCGAGGCGTGCGCGGTGCCGACCTTGGCGGTCGCGGCTCGATCCCTATCCCTGACGTGAACCGGCGCGGGCGTACCGGAGGTCAGGACGGTGGTGACCGCCCCGACCGTCCACGGTCCGTCGATCCGCGCGAGCGCAACAATCAGGGGGACTACCGTCGGGAAGATCCATCGCGGCGCGAGGACCCCTCCCGGCGCCAGGACGGCCGCGATCAGGGTGATCAAGGCCGTGCCGACCGGCGGCCTCAAGCCGGCGACGACCGCCGCCGCCCGCCCGTCGAGCAACCCGATCCCCCGTCCCGCCAGGGCGGCCAATCGCGCGATCGTGGCGGCGATGACCAAGGCAGCCCTCGGCAGACGGAACCGCGCCGGCCGCAAGCCGAGCCTCGCTCGCAGCCGCCACGCGAAGCTCCCCAACCACGCGCTGAACCACAGCGCGGACGCGATGCCGCTCCGTCCCGCGGAAAGGCGCCGGACAAACCTGAGCTGCGTCGTCGGCGTCCATAACTCGTCGATCCCTGCAACTCGCTGACGCGCCCGTCCGTAGTCGCACGCGGACGGGCGCGCTAGTTTCTGTCTCTTCCGGCACCCGTCAACCCGGTCTTTGTCCATCCCCCAAGGAGCACGCATGCGTCATTTGAGCGTCATGGTCCCGGCCCTCGCTCTCGCCTGCGGCACAGGCCAAGTCGCGCACCCGGCCACCGCCCCCGCCCCTGTCGCCGCGCGCACGGCGCCGGTTGGAGTCGCCTCCATCACCGCCGCTGACGTTCGCGAACGCATCTTCCGAATCGCGGACGACTCGATGCGTGGCCGGGCTACCCCGTCGCCGGAGCTCGACAAGATGGCCGCATACGTCGCCGGCGAGTTTCGCCGCTTCGGTCTCGTCCCGGCGGGTGACAGCGGCGGCTATCTGCAACGCTATCCGCTGGAGATCTACGCGTCGATCGCCGAAAGCTCCGCCGTGTGGACCACGGGAACCGCACCGATGCGCTGGGCACTCGGTCAGGACATGAAGTTTCTGCAGGGCCAGCCCCTCACGGACCGCATGACGGCCGAGGCAGTGCTCGTCACCGGCACGCCCCAGTCGGGCGGCGGGCTCGATTCAGCGACGGTCGCCGGCAAGGTCGCAGTCGTCCCCATCGGCGCAACGGGATTCGCCGGAGCGACGGCACTGCTCCAGCGACACCCGGCGGCCATCGTGGCGGTGCTGGAGGTGCCGGACGCCGCCTGGACCGAGGTCCCGAACCAGACTGGGAAAGTGGTGCGCAATCCGAACGAGGGCGGCGGGCTCGTGATCCCCCCGGTGCTGGCGATTCGTTCCGCTGCCGCGAAGTCCTGGCTGGCGCAGGCGGGAGTGAATCTCGATTCGGCGCAGCTCGCGGCAACGGGAGCACTGGCCGCACGCGTCATTCCCGGTGTGACCTTCCACGTGGACCTGCCGCGGAGACTGCTGCAGCGTACGGCCGCGCCGAACGCGGTGGGGATCCTCGAGGGCTCCGATCCGGTGCTGAAGCACCAGTACGTCGTGTTCAGCGGCCACATGGACCATATCGGAACGCCACCGGACGGCGAGGGGTGCGCCGCCAGAGGCGCCGACTCGATCTGCAACGGCGCCGACGACGACGGCACAGGCTCAGTGGCGGTGCTGGAGCTGGCCAAAGCGTTCGCCTCCGCACCGATCCGCACCAAACGCTCGCTCGTATTTCTGACCGTCAGCGGAGAGGAACGGGGACTCTGGGGCAGCGCCTACTTCGCCGACCACCCGGCCGTTCCAATCGACAGCATGGTGGCGGACCTCAACAGCGATATGGTGGGCCGCTCGGATACGCTGCGCGATTCGATGGTCGCCATCGGCCGCGAGCATTCGGACCTGGGAGCGACGCTCGACCGGGTAGCCCAGGCGCATCCCGAGCTGCACATGACCCCGATCGGCGACCGGTGGCCGCAGGAGAACCTGTATTTCCGCTCGGACCATTTCAACTTCGCGCGGAAAGGCGTCCCGATCCTCTTCTTCACGAGCGGCCTGCATCCGGACTATCATCAGGTCAGCGACACGCCCGACCGGATCGACACGGAGAAGGAAGCGCGCTTCCTCCGGCTGGAGTATTACCTGGGCGAGACGGTGGCCAACGCGGCGCAGAAGCCACAGTGGAACCCGGACAGCTACCAGAGGATCGTGAAGGCGGGCGGCAACTGAAACTGGACCTTTACGCTCGGCACAAATCCGAATACCTCGCTCCCCGATCGCCGACACTCGTGACGATCGGGGCGGCGCGGTATCTGACGGTCGCTGGGCGCGGCGACCCCGACGGAGCCACGTTCGGCGCGGCGGTTGCCGCTCTCTACAGCATCGCGTACACGATCAAGATGGCGAGGAAGACGAGCGGCCGGGACTTCACCGTGGCGAAGCTGGAAGGGCTCTGGTGGGGCGGCCGGCGCGGCAGACTGTTGCTCGAGTCCCCTGTGAACACCTGGCGCTGGAAGGCGATGATCCGCGTGCCATCGTTCGTCGCTGAAAGGGACCTGCTGGCGGCTCGGCGGGCCCTGGCGGCGCGAGGACGCCCGCTGGAGGCGCCTGTGCGGCTGGAGACTCTGCGCGAGGGCAAGTGTGTGCAGATGCTGCATCGCGGGCCATACCGTGCCGAGCACGCCACCATCACCGCGATGGTGGCGTTCGCCCGTGACTGTGGACTCCGGCCACACGGACGACACCACGAGATCTACCTCTCCGACCCACGGCGTGTCCCTCCCGCCAAACTCCGCACCATCCTCCGGCAACCGGTGCGTTAGGCGGCTTCGATTCCCAGCACGCCGGCGTTCGTCGTCGAGCGCTTGAGCATGGCCAGCAGGTTCTCCATCGCCTGGGCGGTCGGCAGCCCCACCAGGCGACGGCGCAGCTCCTGCCGCGCACTGACCACAGCCGGCGGAGCGAGCAGCTCTTCCCGCCGCGTCCCGCTGGCGGCGATGTCCACGGCGGGGTAGATGCGCCGATCAGCCAGCTCGCGGGTGAGACGCAGCTCCGCATTGCCGGTGCCCTTGAACTCCTCGAAGATCACGTCGTCCATCCGGCTCTCGGTCTCCACGAGTGCCGTCGCGATGACGGTCAGCGATCCGCCGTCGGGCACGGCTCGCGCCGATCCGAACAGGGCCTTGGGTTTGGCAAGGGCGTTCGCATCCAGGCCGCCCGACATGGTTCGACCGCTCGACCGACCCGCCGTGTTGTGCGAGCGCGCCAGCCGGGTGAGCGAGTCGAGCACGATCACCACGTCGCGGCCGAGCTCGACTTGACGCCGCGCGTGCTCGAAGACCATATCCGCCACCGCTACGTGCCGCTCGTGCGGCAGGTCGAAGCTGGATGCGATTACTTCGCCGCGACCCCAATCGATCATCTCGCTCACCTCTTCGGGCCGCTCGTCCACCAGCAGGATGAGCAACTCCACCTGCGGATGATTCAGCGCGACGCCCTCGGCCACCGCCTGGAGCACCATCGTCTTCCCGGCTTTCGGCGGCGACACGATGAGCGCCCGCTGGCCGAAGCCCAGCGGGCAGACCAGATCGATGACCCGCTGGATATCTCCGGTGCGCTGGCTCTGCTGACGCGCCGTTTCCAGGCGGAGCGGCCGTGCCGGGTGAACCGCACCGAGTGTCGCGAATTCGGGCCGTTGGCCCAGGTGCTCCGGCGCGACTCCGTTCACGGTGACGACCCGCCCGCCCTCCAGCGTCACCACGTCGCCGCGGCGCAGTCCCGGGAGGCGAACCGCTGCATCGCCGCGCGCGGGCAGGTAGCTGTTGGCCGCGAGGCGCAGAGCGCCGCCCTTGGGGGCGGGATCGAACCAGCCGGTGATTGGTGGCAGGGGAAGACCTCGTACATAAGCTAAGCGATCCGGCGTCAGCCGTCAGCCATCGGCCCGCTCGGATCTTGTCGGCTGAGGGCCGATGGCTGATGGCTATATTAGCCCTCTCATGCGCCAAGCCAACATCCGCAACTTCTGCATCGTCGCCCATATCGACCACGGGAAGTCCACCCTCGCCGACCGCCTCATCGAGCTCACGGGCACGCTCGACAAACGCCTGATGCGCGAGCAGGTGCTGGACACCATGGATCTGGAGCGCGAGCGGGGCATTACCATCAAGCTGAACGCGGTGCGGATGGGCTACCACGCTCGCGACGGTCAGGTTTACGAGCTCAACCTGATCGACACGCCGGGGCACGTCGATTTCACCTACGAAGTCTCCCGCTCCCTCGCCGCGTGCGAGGGTGCGATCCTCGTCGTGGACGCCTCGCAGGGCATCCAGGCGCAGACGGTGTCCAACCTGTTCCTGGCGCTGGACGCGGGCCTCGAGATCATCCCCGTGCTGAACAAGATCGATCTCCCGGGAGCGGAACCGGACAAGCGGGCGCAGGAGATCCACGATCTGATCGGAGCCAAGCCGGAGGAGATCCTGCGTATCTCCGCCAAGGACGGGACCGGAGTCCCCGAGGTCCTCGAGGCCGTGGTCCAGCGCGTCCCGCACCCCAGAGGGAAGTCCGAGGCGCCGCTGCGCGCGCTGATCTTCGATTCCTACTACGACCGCTACCGGGGCGCGATCCCCAGCATCCGGGTCGTGGACGGGGTGATCCGCAAGGGAATGAAGATCGTCTTCGGCGCCCACCGGGACGACGTCTACGAGGTGGACGAGGTGGGCTATCTCCAGCTGGGCAAGTGGCGGGCGGAGAAGCTCGAGGCGGGCGAGGTCGGCTACATCGTCGCGGGGGTGAAGACCGTGGCCGACGCGCGGGTCGGCGACACCGTGGGCGCCGACGTGGACGGGCTCGCGCCGCTGCCCGGGTTCCGCGAGGTGAAGTCCATGGTGTTCTCCGGGCTCTACCCGATCGACTCGGACGCCTACGAGCCGCTCAAGGAGGCGCTCGGCAAGCTGGTGCTGAACGACGCCGCGCTCGTCTACGAGCCCGAGACCTCGGCGGCGCTGGGCTTCGGGTTCCGCTGCGGCTTCCTCGGGCTGCTGCACATGGAAATCGTGCAGGAACGGCTCGAGCGCGAGTTCGACGTGGATCTGGTGACGACCGCGCCGGGGGTGCTGTACCGCGTGACGACGACCGACGGGGCGGTC
>DATGDE010000318.1:0-3861 GCA_035311125.1 Gemmatimonadales bacterium | reverse complement strand
TGGGTGAAGCCTTCGATGACGACGGTATCGCCGTCGTGCACGAAGCGGGCGATCGCTTCCCGCATCGACAGGACCTTCGAGTGCATCCGTGCCGACTCCTCGTGAGCTGCCGTGTGCCGATTGGTCCTTCAGGAGCGCTGCAAGCTACCGCGACCCCGCCGCCCGGGCCACCGCCGCCGGCTCGCCGGGGCCCGCGGCCAGCTCGGCCACCAGCCGCTCGCAGGCCACGGTCAGGTGCCGCTCGAGCAGGGAGACCGCCGCGTCGGCGTCCCGGCGCGCCAGCGCGCTGAGCAGTTCCCGGTGCTCCGCCTCGAACTCCACCCGGTGCTTGAGCATGAGACCATGGGAGAGCCAGTAGCGGTCCACGCGGCGGAGCAGCCCGGCGATCATCTCGCCCAGCCGGGGCCGGTCGTCCAGGTGGTAGACGAGCTGGTGAAACTGCACGTCGAGCGCGCCCCAGGCGGCGCCGTCGGTCGCCCGCTCCGCCTTGGCCAGGATCACGTGTGCGTGCTCGAGCTGCACGGGCGTGAGCCGCGGCGTGGCGGCACGAATGGCCGCGGTCTCGAGCAGGATGCGGATCTCGTAGATCTCCCGGATCTCCGCCGTCGTGAGCGCGGCGACCGTGGCTCCCCGGTTCGCCTGGTACGTGACCAGGCCCTCGGACTGGAGCTGCCGCAGGGCCTCGCGGACCGGGATGTGGCTCACCTGGAGCTGGTCGGCGATCTCGTCCTGCGGCAGGGGCTCATTCGCCCGGAGGCGGCCGGTAGTGATCGCCTCCCGGAGCACGTCCGCGACCAGCTCGTGGCTGGCCTGTTTGCGGTGGCGGGGCAAGGCAGCAAGTACCGACTCGAGGTCCACGGGGGCTCCGTCCGAAGGGTCAATCCGCGCTCATATTGCGAAAGAATATATTATATATTACTTTCGCTATCGTCAAGCATGGCAGCCGCTTGAAGCCATCACTCCACCTGCGGATCCGCCGAGGCAAGCATGGGAACGCTGACGCAGACACCCGAGACCTTGAGCGCCGCCCAGCCGATTCAGTACCCGCCCACCCGCGAGTACGTGGAGCCGGATTGGACCCGTATTCCCGGCTTCCGGAACGCGACCACGGCCGAGTGGGAAGACGCCACCTGGCAGCGCCGGCATACCATCAAGAGCCTGCGGGAGCTCAAGGCGGTCCTGGGCGACCTGCTTCCCGATTCGCTGGCCGAGAGCATTGGCCGGGACCAGGAACAGCGCGCGACGATGTCCATGCTGATCCCGCCGCACATGGTGAACACGATGAACGTGTTCGACCTGTGGGAAGATCCGGTGCGCCGCTACATGGCGCCCGCCATCGACGATCGGCGCACCGACTGGCCCAACCATCCCAAGGCGTCCCGCGACAGCCTGCACGAAGCCGAAATGTGGGTGGTCGAAGGGCTTACGCACCGCTACCCCACCAAGGTGCTGGCGGAGCTGCTCTCCACCTGCCCCCAGTACTGCGGGCACTGCACCCGCATGGACCTGGTGGGCAACGACGTGCCGCAGGTCGCGAAGCTGAAGTTCCACGTCCCGCAGAAGCACCGGCACCAGCAGATCCTCGAGTACCTCCAGCGCACGCCCGCGGTGCGCGACGTCGTGGTCTCGGGCGGCGACATCGCCAACCTGCACATCTCGCAGCTCGAGCCTTTCGTCAGCGCGCTGCTCGACATCCCGAACATCCGGGACATCCGGCTCGCGTCCAAGGGCCTGGTCGGGCTCCCGCAGCACTTCCTCCAGGACGAGGTCGTGGCGGGGCTCGAGCGGCTGGCCCAGAAGGCGTTCTCCCGCGGGGTGGATCTCGCACTCCATACCCACGCCAACCACGCGCAGCAGGTGACGCCGCTGGTGGGGCGCGCGGCGCGCAAGCTGCTCGAGATCGGCTTCCGGGACGTTCGGAATCAGGGGGTGCTGCTCCGGGGCGTGAACACGACGACCCGCGACTTGGTCGAGCTGTGCTTCATGCTGCTGGATCATGCCAAGATCATGCCCTACTACTTTTACCTGTGCGACATGATCCCGAACTCCGAGCACTGGCGGCTCGGCGTCTTCGAGGCACAGCAGTTGCAACACGACATCATGGGCTATCTTCCCGGCTTTGCTACGCCCCGGATCGTCTGCGACGTTCCGTTCGTCGGCAAGCGGTGGGTGCACCAACTTGCGGAATACGACCGCGAACTCGGCATCTCCCGGTGGACCAAGAACTACCGGACGGGGCTCGAGCTCGAGGATCCTGATGCGCTCACGCGACGGTATGAGTACTACGATCCGATCTATCTGCTGCCCCCGTCGGGTCAGGCCTGGTGGCGCGCGTACCAGCAGGTAGGAGCCCCGGCCTAACCCCCACGCCGCCTTGAAAGGTGTTCGCATGACCCAGCGCGACTACCCCCGCATCGTCGTGCCGCCGCCCGGCCCCAAGGCCAAGGCGATCATTGCCCAGGACGAGGCCTGGACCTCCTCGTGCTACATCAAGGAGTACCCGCTGGTCATCGCCGGCGGCTCCCGGGCGACCGCCGAGGACGTGGACGGGAACCGCTTCCTCGATTTCATGGCGGGCATCGCGGTCACCTCGACCGGGTACAACCACCCCCAGGTGATCGAGGCCATCCGCGACGCCGCCTCCAAATTCCTGCACATCTGCGGGACCGATTTCTACTTCGAGGGGTTCGCCCGGCTGGCCGAGCGGCTCGCCCGCCTCGCGCCCGGCCCCAGCAAGAAGCGCGTGTTCCTCACGAACTCGGGCGCCGAGACGGTCGAAGGAGCCATGAAGCTGGCGCGCTTCCACACCCGGCGGCCCGCTCTCATCGCGTTCCACGGCTCCTTCCACGGACGCACCTACGGGGCGATGAGCCTCACCTCGAGCAAGGCCCGGCAGCGCGCTCACTTCGGGCCGCTCGTACCCGAGATCTATCACGTGCCCTACTGCACCCCGTATCGCTGTCGCGCCTGCGGCGTCGGGAACCCCTGCACGCTCGGATCGGTGAAGGCCATCGAGGAGCTGTTCACCCGGCAGGTCGATCCGACCGACGTGGCGGCAATCTTCGTCGAGCCGATCCAGGGCGAGGGCGGCTACGTGGTGCCCCAGCCCGGTTTCCTGCGCGCCCTGCGCTCTCTCTGCGACGAGCACGGCATTCTGCTCGTATGCGACGAGGTCCAGTGCGGAGTGGGTCGGACCGGCAAGATGTGGGCGTCCGAGTGGGAGGGTGTCGAGCCCGACATTCTGCTCTCCGCCAAGGGGCTCGGCTCCGGCATGCCGATCGGCGCGTTCATCGCCAAGGAGTCCGTGACCACCTGGGGCGCGGGGACACACGGCTCTACCTTCGGGGGCAACCCGGTGTGCTGCGCGGCCGCCCTCGCCACGCTCGACATCGTCGAGAAGAACCTGCCCCACGTGCTCGCCATGGGCGATCGGCTCACCGCCGGACTCCGGCGGTTGCAGGAGAAATACTCCTCCATCGGCGACGTGCGGGGCCGCGGGCTCATGATCGGGGTGGAGCTGGTCAAGGACCGCCAGACCCGGGAGCCCGATCCCGATCTGGTCCACCGCCTGGTGCAGCGCGCCTTCGGGAAGGGCCTGCTCCTGCTCGGCGCGGGGAAGAGCGTGCTGCGACTGGCCCCGCCGCTCGTGATCGACGAATACGACGTCGACACCGGGCTGGCGCTGATGGAGGAGTGCTTGGCCGAGGAGGACTGAACGGCGGTGGGAGGTGAGAAGTGAGAAGGGGGCTCCGCGGCACATCGGAGCCCCCTTCTCACTTCTTGCTTCTCACCTCTTACCCCTCTATCACCGTCCGGCTCTGCTCCCGCAGGAACTGGGCGACGTAATAGGGCCCGCAGCCG
>DATGDE010000317.1:0-6963 GCA_035311125.1 Gemmatimonadales bacterium | reverse complement strand
CGTGGCGCGGATGCTGGAGCCGAAGCCGAAGGACCGGTTCGCGACGGCGGCGGAGGCGGCGGAGGCGCTGGCGGCGCCGAGCGGCATCTGGACGCCGCGCAGCGTGCTGGCGCGGCGGCGGCGGCGCTGGGGCGCCGGATTGCTCGCCGGAAGCGCGCTGGTGACCGCCACGATCGCGCTGATACCCAAGGGGACGGAAGCGAAACTAGATCAGACGAGATACGCCATCGTTTCGGTTATCAGGGGCGACTCGCTGTCGGGCTCGCTCTACGGCGGCAATCTGCAACCCCTGTTGAATGACGCGTTCGCCCGCTGGACGGATCTGCATCTCGTCACCGAAATGGAGCTACGCAACCTGATCGGGCGTCGCAGTGGCCAGGATCTGACGCCGCAGGCCGCGCTGCAATTCTCCCGGACGAAGGGGGCCGCCCATCTCGTCTGGATCGAGTCCGCCGCTCTGGCGGACTCGACGGAGATCGTCGCCGTCATGTACGACGTGGCAAACGGGCTGCCGGTTGCACGCCACAGCGTGCGTGTGGCGACGCGTGGCGCTGACTTGGTCGGCAGACTCGATGAGTTGGCGAACGCGCTCCTGCTCGGAGCGGCGCCAGCCACGGTCGCGTCGGCGGCCAACGGAACGCGGTCCTACCGTGCGTGGCGGGCGTACGCCGATGGCCATCTCGCACTGACGACTTGGGATTTGGACTCCGCCGCGCACGCCTTCCAGGCGGCGGTGACCAGCGACCCGGGGTTTCCACAGGCGCACTTGTGGCTGGCGCAGACCATGGAGTGGAAAGGAGAGGATGCCACCGCGTGGCGCGTGTCGGCGGAGCGCGCCGCTGTCGCGAGAGATACGCTGTCCCCCTACGAGCGGTTGCTCGCCTCGGGGCTGGTCGCGCTGAAGGCAAGACAGTATCCCGAGGCCTGTGCTCGCTACCGCGACCTGCTCCGCCGGGATACCGGAGATTTCGCCGCGTGGTTCGGACTCGGGGAATGTCAGGCGCAGGACGACGCGGTCGAGCGCGACGGTGGGAGTCCGTCCGGGTGGCGATTCCGCAGCAGCTACCACGGGGCGATCCAGGCATATGCTCGGGCCCTCAGTCTCGCTCCCGCGGCACAGAAGGCCGTCACGCCGGTGCGGCTATCCAGGGTCTTCCGATTCACCGAGATGAACCAGTTCCGGCGAGGCTTCGCGCTCGCGCCCGACACGCAGTGGTACGGCGCCTTTCCCTCGCTGCGGCACGACACACTCGCATTCGTGCCGTACCCACAAGCAGACGTCCTCATGGCCAAGGCGGGGACCATTTCTCGGACGCAATCGGCCGCGGTCGAGCAGACGCGCGCGGTGATCCTGGAGATCACGACCGGATGGGCGCGAGCGCTCCCTGCGAGTCCGGATGCGGCAGAGGCGCTGGCGGCGGCACTCGAATCGCGCGGGGATCTTGTCGAAACGCGACCGGAGGAGCGCTCGGCGCTGGCGATGATCCGTCGTGGATTACGGTTCGCGCAGGACTCCAAGCAGCAGTTGCGACTGGCTGCCGCCGAGGTGCGCGTGCTCGCGAAGCTCGAGGACTTTGCCTCGGCTCGCCATCTTGCCGATTCACTGCTCGACGCCTGGCCCAATCCGGAGCCTTCGACAGCCGCCCGCCTGTCGGGACTGGCGGCGTTGACGGGGCAGGTGCACCGAACGGCGCAGCTTCTCGCGGCGGCGGCCGATGACCTCACCGTCCAAAGCGGAGATCGACAGATCACCGTACGCCCGAGTCCGCTGGCACGTGCGGCGTTTGCGTTGCGTGGCTACGCCGTATTCGGCGTCCCCGTCGACAGCGTGAGGGTGCTCGCCCGGCGCGTGGACCGATTGATCGACGCCTCGATCGAGCCGCAGCGGCGCGAGACCCTTCGCGATGACCTCCTGTCTCTGCCCAGGGACTGGGCCTACCCCCTGCTGGGCGCCAATCCTCCACGGATCGGGCGACCGAGAGTCGCCATTCCGCGGATGTTGTGGGCGCTGGAACACGGAGACACCGTCGCGATTCACGCGATCTTCGATACCCTGACCGCGATGGGCGCAACCTTGCGACCCAACGACGCGGATATCTACGCCACTCTCACGTACGCCCGCGTGCGGCGTGCCATCGGGGACACCGCCGGAGCTGCGGCTCTCGTCGGGAGATCCCTCGACGCGCTGCCGACGTTGGGGAGCCTCCTGGTGGACCGGGAAGAGCAAGCGGCGGGGCTCGGGCGAACCATGGTGTTGCGGGCGGACCTCGCGCAGCAGGCCGGAGACTCGGCGACGGCGCGTCATTGGGCCGCGGCCGTCGTCACGCTGTGGGACGGAACAGATGCCGGGGAACTACAGGAGACCGTCGCCCGCATGCGACGGATTGCCCGAGGCGGCGTTCGATAGGGAAGCGAACGGTGGTGACGGCTCGTGAGGGGGGCATATGTCGAACCGAAAGTGGAGGCCGCTTGTGCTGGTGGTCGGTATGGGACTGGTCGTTGTGTCGTGCGCGAAATCCATCAGGTCAAAGGTTGAGACGGAGATCGGAGTGCGCGGCCCCCACACGCCGCCACCGCCTCCATCCATCACCGACCCCATGAATCCGGCGCAGCGGGGAGCGATTCTGGCATACGCCAGGACGCTCGAGTATGCCGACCCGGCTCACGATCCGACCGAAGAGTACCATGGTCAGTGGGACCGAGCTCTGGTCGATACCTTGGGCGACACGGCGATCGTCGAGCCCGAGGTGAACATCCATCGGACAGAGGATGCGGAACTGCTACGTGGCCGGATTCAGATGAAGATCGTCGTGCTCCCCGGCCGCCCAGGCCGGAAGGCCACCGAGATATACGAGGCGCTCGAGGCCCCTCCCGGAGTCAGCTACATCTGGGTTGACAGCCTCAAGATGGACTCCGCGACAGGCGGGAGAGCACGCGTCGTCGTCATTCCTGAGGACACAAGCCTGGCGCCACGGCCGAGATGGGTGAAGGTGTTCCGCAATCCCGGGGTCGTCTGGAGCCGGGCGGTCGCACGATGGACGCCCTTTCAATGCTGGACTTGTACACGGCCCGGCTCGTGGTGTCAGGGGTAGCGGCCCGCGGTCTTCTGGCGCGCCAGCGGATGTCTCGAGGTTGCGGGTCGACTCTGGCCGAGGGGCCTCGTGGGTCGTGCAGTCAACTCCCCGCACGTGCCACGAGCCGGTAACGGCCGGCCGCGCTGCCCGACACCGTGACGGAGTAGGTGCCCGGTGCCAGCGCCACAGTGATGCGTGAGCAGTAGTTCAGCGACCCGGCGTCGATATCGTCGTTCGAGGCGAGTACGGTTCCAGCGGCATCCCGGATCGTGAGCACCGTATTCGCCTCGAGCGCGAATCCGCAGGCCCCGTTTACCGCCGACGTCTCGAAGGTGTAGGTCCCGCTCGCCGGAATGCGCACGCGGTACACATCGACGTCGGACGATGATCCGATCGCCGCATTCACGTAGCCACCCAGGGCGAGGGCATTGGCCTGGCCCGGCGTGTCGTTCGGCTCGAGCTCTGTTGGCAGGGCGATGGCGAACGTGGCGGGATAATCGGCCGCCCCATCCACCGTCACCGCGGCCGGCGTCGCCGACCCGCCGAGCGCCCCCCAAAGGCGACCAGGCACCCCCACCTGCCCGTCGCCGTCTTCGTCCGCTCCTCCGTAGACGCTGTAGCTCTCGTCGCCGAGGCCGGTGAACGCGTATGAGCCATCCGCCGCCGCGGCGGTGGTCGCGAGCAGCAGGCCGCTGGCATCGTACAGCCGGGCGTAGATGGCGTGCGGCGGCGCCATTGTCTGCGTCAGACTGTTGCGCGCGTTCACGATCCCGGCCCCGTATTGGTCGTCGCGCCCCGGTACGCCCGCATCCACCGCGAACGTCGTGAGTCGTGATCGCAGTTGGGCGCCCGTCAGCGAAGGGTCCTGGGCCAGCAGCAGCGCGGCGACTCCGGAGACATGCGGCGTCGCCATCGAGGTGCCGTCCCACGAATCGTAGATCGGCGCATTGGCGACGTAGTTCCACGCCGACGACAGCACGCCGAAGCTCGCGTTGCCGTCGGCGATGTCCCCGCCCGGCGCCGCGATGTCCACGGTCGAGCCGTAGGAGGAGTAGGAGGCCAGCAGCCCGTCCGGACCGACGGCCGATACCGACAGCGCCTCGGGATAGGCCGCGGGATAGAGCAGGCTCGTGTTGCCGCTGTTGCCCGCGGCGGCGATAACGAGCGCGCCGGCATTGGTGGCCGCGATGACCGCGTTGTGCAACGCCGTGCTGCCCGAGGGGCCCCCCAGGCTCAGGTTGATGATTCGCGCGCCGCTGGGTGCCGTGACGGTGCCGCCCGTGCCGTTGTCGGCGGGGAGCCCGGCGGCGTAGAGAATGCCCTGCGCGATGTCGTAGAAGGTGCCGAATCCCGCCACGCCGATCACGCGCACCGGCCGGATGCGCACCGTCCAGTTGACGCCGGTCACGCCCACGCCGTCGTTGCCCGTCGCGCCGATCGTCCCTGCAACGTGCAGCCCGTGGTTCCCCGAGGTCGTGAGCCCGATGGCGCAGTTCTTCGACAGGTTGATGTCGTAGTCGGCCGGTTGGGTGGGGTCGGCGTCGTAGCCATCGCCGTCGCCCGCGTTGTCGATCGAGCCGCCGGTGCACAGTTTCACGGCGGCGCTGGAGACGAAGTCGTAGCCGTCGTGCGTCAGGTTGCCGGCCGTCGCCGGATGGTCGTAGCGAATCCCGTTGTCCACCACCGCGACCAGCACGCTGGCGCTCCCGGTGGTGATGCCCCAGGCCCGGGGCAGGTCGATCAGGCCGTAATGCCACGCCTGCCGCGGGTAGAGCGGGTCATCGGGCAGCGTGCTCGCCGCGGCGGCGGAACGGTGCGTCTCGAGACGCACGATCGCGTTGCGCTCCACCGATTCGACGGCGGGATCGCGACGCAGCACGGCCGCGATCGCATCGAGCTCGGTCGAATCGCGCACCTGCACGCGCGCGGCCAGCAGCCCGGGCGAGACGCCGCGCGCGGCGAACTGCGCCGCCGCCGGCGAGGCGGCGAGCCGGTCGCGAATCGTGACCTGCAGCGCCGCGGCTGTGGCGGGCGCGGCGAGCGCGACCGAGCCGATCGGCGGCGCTCCGAGCGCCGACGCGCGATAGGTGACGATCAGCTCGTCCGGGGTGTAGGCGGACGACGGCGAGAGTTGGGCCGCTGGGGACGACACCGCGGCCGGAGGCGCAAGGAAGCCGCCCGCCGTCGTGATCGTACCGCTGATCGTGCCGTTCGGTGTCGCGGTCGCGCTGAACGACGCGACGGAATCCGCCAGGCCGGCCACCATCGCGGCAGCGCCCTGCGTTCCGGCGTGGACGCCGAGGGTGCGAATCGTGTTCGTCCGCCCCGTGCTGTCGGTGGCGGCCTGCACGGGATTCACCACACCACCGCCGGCGGTGACGCTCCAGGCGACCGTCGCCCCCGCGACGGGATTGCCGAAGGCGTCGAGCACCCGGGTGGAGTAGGGGACAGGGAGTGTGGTGCCGGCGGGCGCGGTCTGCCCCGAGCCGTCCAGTACGGTGATGCGGGCGGGCGGGCCGGCGCGCACGGCGAAGCTGGCGCTCGTGTCGGGAGTGAGTCCGGCGGCGCTGGCGCGCAGCCGGTACCCTGCGCCGTGCCTGACGAGACGCAGATCGTCGAATGTGGCGACCCCCGAGACGGCCAGAGCGCTGGTCGTGCCGGTCAGTGTGTCTCCGGTGGGGTCGGCGGCGAGCGCGATGGTCACCATCCCCGCGTAGGCGCTCGCGGGGTTGCCGAGTTGATCGAGGGCCGTGACGTTCACCGTGGGCGCCATCGCAGCGCCCGCGGCCACGTCGCTCGGCTGGGTCGTGAATGCGAGCCGGGTGAACGGATTCTGCACGACCTGGAACGGCGTCGAGGTAGCCGACGCGAGGCCGTGCGTCGTGGCGGTGAGCGTGTATCCGGTGCCCGAGGAATCGATCCGCAGATCCGCGAAGGTGGCGACTCCCGCAATGGCCGCGGCTGTGGTCGTACCCGAGAGCGTCCCGCTCGCGGGATCGGTGCCGATCGCGATCGTCACGGCGCCGTCGAAAGCGGTCGCCAGGTTTCCGAACGCGTCGCGCGCGCTCACCTGGACCGCCGGGGTGATCGCGCCGCCCTGGAACGGGCTGGTCGGCTGGACGGTGAACACGAGCTGCGAAGCAGCTCCGGCAGTCACGTCGAAGCTCGCGCTGGCGCCGGTCGCGGCGCCGGACGCAGTCGCGGTGAGCGCGTAGCCTGCGCCGCTGCGGTCGATCGTCAGGTCGGAGAAGATCGCGACGCCCAGGACGGCGGCAACGGTGACGCTTCCCGACAGGGCTCCACCGCCAGGGTTGGCGCCGATCACGAGCGTCACGTCTCCGGTGAAGCTGGTGAACGTGTTGCCGAGGCTGTCCCTGGCGGTGACCTGCACGGCGGGGGAGATCGCCACGCCGGCGGCAGCGGCGGTGGGCTGCACGGTAAAGGAAAGGCGCGGGCCACCCGCGGGCGTGACCTCGAACGGAGCGCTCGTCGCTGCAGGCAAGCCGGCACCGTTGGCGACCAGGACGAAGCCCGTGCCCGTCCTGTCGATGCGGAGGTCGGAGAACGTCGCGCTGCCGTTAACGAGCGTCGCCTGCGTCGTCCCGGCGAGCGTGGCGCCGCCGGCGTTTGGGCCCAGGGCGAGGTCGATTGGCCCCGTGGTCGTGGGAACGACGTTGCCGAACGCGTCTGCGGTGGCGACGCGAATAGCCGGCGTCATGGTGGTGCCCGCGGCGGTCGTCGCGGGTTGAGTCGTGAAAACCAGGGCCGATGGCGCGCCGGCGTTCGCGGTCGCGCCGAACGACAGCGGAGATCCGGCTGCTCCCGTTAGCATCGCCGTGACCTGCTGGGCGCCGGCCGTGGCGCCGAGCGTCCAGGAGACCGACGAGCG
>DATGDE010000316.1:0-6443 GCA_035311125.1 Gemmatimonadales bacterium | reverse complement strand
GCTCCGGCCATTCCCATCCGGGCGGGGCCCGCGCGCTGTCCAGGGCGAGCGTGGTGGGCCCGGAGTCCGGCAACGACGTCGCCCGATACAGATTGAACGTGAGGTCGGCGAATCCGCCGAACACCACGCCGGACGTACTGTCCACGAACTGCGGGTCGAAGGCGCCGCCCAGCGCGGCAGTCTCGCGCCGGCCCCGGCCGGTCGAGTCCACGGAGTAGAGCTGCAACGTGCCGTCCCGATCGCTCGAGAACCAGATGCGGCCGGTCGCGGGCGACCAGCGCGGCGCGTCGTCCTGCCAGTCGCCGTAGGTGAGGGCGCGAATCGCCCCGGTCGCGAGATCGAGCAGGAAGAGATTGCGGGCGCCATGCGGTCCGAACGTCGTGCGATCGGAGGCGAAGACCACCGACCGGCCATCGGGGCTGACGGACGGGTCGATGTCCTGATAGCGGTCGTTGGTCAGCCGCTCGAGGCGACCGTCCCCGAGCCACAGGCGGTACAGATCCGACAGCCCTGCGACGGCGAGGCCGCTGAACACGACGCTCTTGCCGTCGGGCGCCCACGAGGGCGAGAGAATCGACACCAAGTCCGGGAACTGGTAGCGACCCACCAGGCGACCGGCCCGCAGGTCCCAGAAGATCAGCGCATCGCGCGACTCGAAGCGGCTGCCGAACACCGCGATGCCCGCGTTGTTCACGTCGATGCGCGACTCGAAGTAATGGAAAGACTCGAACTCCGGCGTGCGCTCGCCGTGGATCACGAGCCGCGCGGAGCCGCCCGCGAGCGGTTGGCTGTAGATGCTGGCGTAGCCGTCCGCCGGGGAGAAATACAGCACCCGCACGATGCTGTCGCCCGGCAGCCGGTACGCCACGGGCTTGATGGCGAGCGGGGTGAGGCGGTGCGCCGCCAGCGCAAGCGGTCGCGTCGTGCGCACGTCGCCGAAGTAGCGGCGGCGCATCCAGAACGCCCATTCGTCCGATAGCTGCGCCAGGGTGCGGCCGTAGAGCTCCCGTACGGCCGCGTCGAGGGTCGGGTACTTCCACAGCTCGTGATAGAGCGCCGCGATGCGCCAGTCCCCGTACGTCGTGCCGAGGTAGCGCAGGATGCTCCCACCGATCGGGTAGATGATGCCGCCGCCGGCGTAGGCGAGCTGCCCCAGCTGCGGCAGCTGCCCCGACACCGTCAGCTCGCGCAGGATCATTTCGTCGCGGGAATCCTCGCCGGCGGAGAAGTACTCGGCGAGCCCCTCGCTGAACCACAACGGCAGGGGGACGCGGGCGGTGCGCGGATAGCGGAGATAGGCTTCGGTGGCGAGGCTCAGCTGGAAGACATGCACCAGCTCGTGGCGCAGGGTGTGGCGGAAATCCGCGTAACTCCCGGTGAACGGCAGGGTCACCCGCCGTTTCAGGAAGTCGGTGACGCCCAGCAAGCCTTCCGGCGGCGCATACGGCAACACGTTGGTCTGCTCGAAGTCCGCGTGCGACGCGTACAGGATGAGCGGAATCCGGTGCTGGACCACGTGATTGAAGCGGTGCTCGAGCACGCCGTAGCTGTCCTCCGCGTAGGCGAGCGCCACACGGGCCAGCTCCGTTTCCTCGGGATAGAAATAGAGATCGACGTGCTCGCCCCGCAGCACCTGCCAGCTGAAGCTGTGGTATTGGATCTTGTTCTGGCCGAAGTAGCCGATCTGCCCGGCCGCGACGGCCGGCGCGGCAGCCAGCAGGATGGCGCAGGCGAGCGACCCTCGCCTCACCGGTGGATGCTCCGGATCCGGTCGCCCTGGGCGACCTGCTCGAGAACGCGCACGACCCCGCTCACCCGGCCGAAGATGGTGTACGTGCCGTCCAGATGGGGCTGCTCGCCATAGGTGATGAAGAACTGACTGCCCCCGGTATCGGGACCGGACAACGCCATCCCGACCGAGCCCGTCGTATAGCGCAGCGGATTGATCTCGTCGCGCAGCACCAGACCCGGTCCGCCCCAGCCGTCGCCGCGCGGGTCGCCCGCCTGCGCGACGAAATTGGGTACCACCCGGTGCCAACGCTGCCCGTCGAAGTAATGGCGGTCCACCAGGTCGAGAAACTGCGCGACGGTGAGTGGCGCCTGGGCCGGCAACAGCTCCACCGTGATGGTGCCGCGGTCGGTTTCGATCGAGACCTGCGGGTTGGGCTGCCCCAGCATCGCAGGGAGCAGATAGCGCCGGACGATCTCGCGGTAGTCCGCGTCGGTCTTGCCGGTCACGATCCCTCCGCCGGCGGCGCTCCCGCCCCCGGCCCTGCCCCACGCGTCGGCTGCCTCCGGGAACTGGGCCGCGGCCAGGCGGCGCACGAGGTAATCGTCGGGACGCGGCGTAGTGCCGACGAAGGCGTCCAGCACCTTGAGCTTCCCCGCCGAGCCGCTGGCGGCGATCGCCGCGAGCGCGTGCACGGCGGACAAGCGGGCGTCGTCGAAGGGATCGTTCGCCGCCCGGCGATACGCCGCCACCAACCGATCCACGTCCTCCACGACGGGCCGCCGGGCGAGGATATCGGCGGCGACGCTGCGAACCACGGGGTCGGCGTGATCGAGGAGCAGGCGGCCGCGCGCGACCAGCGCCGTGTCGCTGTCGGCGACGACGGCCATCAATCCCTGGAGGGCCTGCGCGACGACGCGACCGTCGGGGTCGGCCAGCAGACCCTCGAGACGCGGCCGATCGCGCGCCGCGGCGAACGCCTCGGCCGCCACGCTGCGCCAGCGCCAGTCCGTCCCTCCATCGGACGACGCCGCACCGCTCGCCGCGGCGACCCCCATCGCGCTGTCGGCCTGCGCGAGCGCGACGAGGGCCTGCCGGCGCAGGGCGAAGGTGGCGCTCGCAGTCTGGCGACGCAGCGCGTCGATCGCGGCGCTGCCACCCAGGACCCCCAGCGTGGTCTCCGCCTGCACGACGACGCCCATGGTGGCGTCGGAGAGCGCCGGGATCACGGCGGCGGACAAGGTCGAGTCACCGTGGAACGTCGCGAGCGCGCGCAGGGCGTTGATCCGGACGCCGGCGTCCGCGTCGCTCACGAGCGCGCGCAGGCGGGCGACGACGTCGCCGCGGCCCAATCCGCTCGAATCGACGGTCGTAGCCGACAACCCGCGCGCCGCCACCGCCCGCACCGCGGTCGATGGGTCCCCCAGCGCCCTGACGAGCACGGGCGCCGCCGCGACGCTGCGCAATCGTCCCAGGGAATAGATCGCGCGCCAGCGCACCGACTCGTCGGCATTGTCCGCCAGCGCGACCAGCTGCGCCACCGGGGCGCGCGCGCCGAGGCGCCATGCTTCAAGGGCGGCGACGCTCGCCGTCGGAGGAACAGTCTGGCCCAGCGGGGCCGCCTGCAGCACGAGTCGTATCGCGTCAGCGCCGCCGGGCCCGCCGATCTTGGCGATCGCCGTGACCGCCTCCAGCTCCCGCGGCCCTTGCGACGCGGGAGGCACGCTGCGGACGATGGCGAGCAACGGCTCGACGGCCGCTGGTTCCTTGAGCAGTCCCAGCGCGAAGGCGGCGGCGGCCTGCACGGCGACGACGGAGTCGTTGAGCCCGGCCACCAGGAGCTCGACGGCATCCGCGTCGCCGATGCGCCCTGCGGCCAGCGCCGCCTGGACGCGCACCCCCGGATTGTCGGACTGGAGCGCCTGTCGCAGCAAGGCGCCGTCGAAGCGGCGGGCGTCAGAGAGCGCCAGCACGTGCGCCAGCAGGCCGACCGTGGCTTCGTCCTGCGCCGGGGTCGTAGCCTGCGCCACGGCCGGTGAGGCGCCAGCCGCAAGCAACAGCGCCGCGACCACGCTAGAAGCGAATGGGGGCAGGATCGGCGGTCGCATGCAGGCGCTCCATCACGTGTACCGGAATGCGGGTCAGGCCGTGCCGGCGATCGAGGGCGATCAGGTGCGTTTCCGCGGTGGCCAGGAGCTCGCTCGTGGCGGCGCGCTCCACAGCGTATCCGAAGATGACCCGGCGCGCCACGAGCTCCCGCACCCAACAACGAACGCGCACCAGGTCGTCGTAGCGTGCGGGCTGGCGGTAGCGGATGCGTGCCTCGGTCACCGCCAGAAAGACGCCTTCCTGCTCCATTTCCTTGTAGGTCACCCCCGTGCGCCGCAGGTGTTCCGTGCGGGCCATGTCCAGCCAGACGAGGTAGTTGGCGTGGTAGACGAACCCCATCTGGTCGGTTTCGGAGTAATTGACGCGATGCTCGATGGCGCTGACGTCGGCGTTGTCCAGGCGCTCACTCGCCGTAGGGGATCCAGATGTTCTTCACCTGCGTCGCGTGACGGAGGAACTCCCGCCCTTCACCCTGGCGTGCGTCCAGCCAGTCGCGTGCGCCCGGCAGCCAGGTGCGCTTCATGTTCCCCGCCGAGGCGTCCTCGACCACTCGGCCGCCATCCGGGCCACCGCAATACCAGACCGCGTCGACATCCAGATGCTCCGCCAGAACCCGAACCAGCGCGTCCTTGTCGCCGGTCACGATGTTGACGACCCCGTCGGGAAGATCCGAGGTCTCGAGCACCGAATAGAAATCCGTCGCCGAGAGGGGGTGTGGAGTCGACGGCAGCGTCACCACCGTGTTGCCCATCGCGATCGCCGGCGCCACGAGCGACACGAGCCCGAGCAGAGGATGCGTGTCCGGCGCCGCGATCCCGATCACGCCGATCGGCTCGTGCATCGCGAGGGTCACGCCGCGAATCGGCACCTGGTGCACCGCCCCATCATACTTGTCGGCCCAGGCGGCGTAGGAGAACAGTCGTGCGACGGTGGCGTCGACCTCCGCCCGACCCTGCGCCGCCGACGCGCCCGTCTGCGCCGCGATCCGCCCCGCGAACTCCTCCAGGCGCGTGGACAGGTTCTCCGCGATGTAGTAGAGGATCTGGGCGCGCAGGTGACCCGCGCCCCGCCCCCAGCCCGCTGCCGCATGGGCGGCTTCCACGGCGTCACGCACGTCCTTGCGATTCCCATCACCCACCTCGCCCAGCACCCGGCCTGCACCACCTTGTACCTGACGGGTGTAGCCCTGGTCGGGGCGGACCTGCCTGCCTCCGATGAAGAGTTTGGGGGTGCGGTCAATCGCGGGGAGTGGAGATTGGGGAGTGGTCCGATCCGGCTCATGGGAAGCGCCGGTCCCCACCGGAGCCGTCGCGTCCGACTCGCCACCCCCCACTCCCTTATCCCATTCGGGCTTCAGGTATTCGAACATCCCCTCCCGTCCGCCCTCCCGTCCGAACCCCGACTCCCGGTATCCGCCAAACCCCGACGCCGCGTCGAACAGGTTCGTGCAGTTGATCCACACGACCCCCGCCTTGATCTTCGGGGCCACATCGAGCGCGAGGTTGATGTTCTCCGTCCACACGCTCGCGGCCAGCCCGTAGGGCGTGTTGTTGGCGAGCGCGACCGCTTCGGCCGGCGTCCGGAAGGTCATGGAGACGAGCACCGGCCCGAAGATCTCCACCTGCGCGATCGTCGCCGCCGGCGACACGCCGGTGAAGAGCGTGGGCGGGTAGAAGTAGCCCTCGGTGGGACACGCCCACGATGGCTGCCACAACTCCGCGCCCTCCGCCCTGCCCTGCTCCACCAGCGTGCGGATGCGCTCGAGCTGTACCGGTGCGACGATGGCGCCCATGTCCACCGCTTTGTCGAGCGGTGAGCCGACCCGCAGCTTTTCCATACGGGCGCGCAGCTTGCCGACGAGCCGTGCCGCGATGCCCTCTTGCACCAGCAGCCGGGAGCCCGCACAGCACACCTGGCCCTGGTTGAACCAGATCGCGTCCACCACGCCTTCCACCACGCTATCCAGGTCGGCGTCGTCGAACACGATGAACGGACTCTTGCCGCCGAGCTCCAGCGTCAACTTCTTCCCGCTGCCGGCGGTCTGCTTGCGGATGATGCGCCCCACCTCGGTCGAGCCCGTGAACGCGATCTTGCGCACGTCGGGGTGCTCCACCAGCAGCGCGCCCGCGCGCCCGTCCCCCGTGACCACGTTGAACACGCCGGGCGGCAGGCCGACCCGCTGGGCGAGCTCGGCGAAACAGAGCGCGGAGAGCGGCGTGAATTCGGCCGGCTTCAGCACGACGGTGTTCCCCGCCGCGAGGGCCGGGGCCACCTTCCAGGCGAGCATCAGCAGGGGGAAGTTCCACGGAATGATCTGCGCCGCCACGCCGATCGGCCCGTAGCCCGGAAACTCGGTCGCCGCGAGCTGCGCCCATCCGGCATGATGGTAGAAGTGCCGCGCCACGAGCGGGATATCGAGATCGCGCGTCTCGCGGATCGGCTTGCCGTTGTCCAGGCTCTCCAGCACGGCGAGCAGCCTCGAGTTCTTCTGGACTGCGCGGGCGAGCGCGTAGAGGTAGCGGGCGCGAGCATGACCGGAGAGCTTCGACCAGTCCCGAAAGGCCTGTGCCGCGGCGGCGACTGCGGCATCGACGTCGGCCTTGCC
>DATGDE010000315.1:0-4639 GCA_035311125.1 Gemmatimonadales bacterium | reverse complement strand
GCCTACGCGCTGGCCGGTCTGGACGCCGCGCTGCCCGAGGACTGGGCCATCGTGCGGCTCATCAAGGTGGGACGGGACCTGGCGCCGCGGGCGGCCTCCTTCCTCCGCGACGTGCGTCGCGTCGTTCCGGAGTCCCGATTCATCGAGGTGCCGGAGCCGAACAACCGCGTCACACTGCACTACGAAACGGCGGAGCGGCGTTGTGAGCAGCTCACCGGCGGCGTCCCGGGATGGCGCTGGGACGAGCTGGGAGGTCTGGTGCGGGATCTCGACGCGTTGTACGTGAACTTCATCTCCGGTTGGGAGCTGGGGCTCGACACGGCGCAGCTGCTGCGCCGCGGCTTCGCCGGACCGATCTACGCCGACCTGCACAGTCTCTTTCTCGGGCGCCTGCCGGACGGCACGCGGGTATTGCAGGCGCTGCCGCGCGGCGAGGACTGGTTCAGCTGCTTCGACACGGTACAGATGAACGAGGACGAGTTCGGCCAGCTCGGCCCCGACCCGCTTGCGGCCGCCGCCCACGTGCTCGCGGCCGGGTGCCGCGTGCTGATCGTGACGCTCGGCGTGCGCGGGGTCGCTTACTTCGTCGCCGCGCCGGGACAGCCCATCCGCAACGCCCGGGTCGCGCTGGAGCCGGGCGACCGCACCCCGGTGGCCGGCGGCGATCCGACCGGCTGCGGCGACGTCTTCGGCGCGGTGGTGTGCGCCCACCTGTTGCAAGGCGCTTCCCTCGACGCCGCGATCCGCGCGGGCAGCCACATGGCGGCCCGCAACGTGAGCCATCGCGGCGCGACCGGGCTGCGCGACCATCTGCTCGGCCGATTGGCGTCCGTATGACCAGACTGGTGGACGTGCCGGCGCAGTTCGACGACCGGTCATTCGATCAGTTCGCGGCCGCCTACAGCCGCGCTGCAGCGGAGGGCGGCCGCATGCTGTTCGACGCGCACGCGACCGAGTGGGCGTCTCCCTACGGACTGGTCGGGCTGCTGGCCGCCGGTCAGGCGGCGCAGGCGTCCGGGGGCGAGCGGCCCCTGTTGACCGTGCCCACAGCTCCGGAGGTGATGAGCTACTGGGGTCGGGCCGGGTTCTTCCGCGATGCACGCGAGTTGTTCGAGATCCACGGGAAGGTGCCCCGCACCCCGCCGGCGTCCGGATCCGACGTGCTGCTCCCGGTGACGGCCGTGCGCGCCGCCGAGGACGTTCATGAAGTCGTGGGGCACATCCAGCAGCGTGCCACCGCGATTCTCTCGGGTGAGCTCGGCATCGAACCGAAAGCGACGATGGGATTCGCTATGGCGCTTTCGGAGGCGTGTCAGAATATTGTAGAGCACGCCGGCACGGGTGGGTGGGTGGCGGTGCAGAGCTACCATTGGCGGCGCCGTCTGGCGCGCCGCGTCGTGGTCATCGCGGTGGCGGATGCCGGCGTCGGGTTTCGCGCTTCGCTCGAAGCGGCGCACGGACGCCGTTTCGGCGACCGCTGGAGCGACGCCGCAGCGCTGGAAGCGGCGCTGGTTCAGGGCGTGAGCCGGTTCCGGGACCCGGGCCGCGGCCAGGGGCTGAAAGGGATCCGGAACTACGTCTCGCGGTGGGACGGCAAGATCGCCATCCGCAGCGGCACCGCACGCATCGCGATCGTCCCGTCCTGGGACGACGACGTGCCGCTCGCCGAGGGGCTGCCGCCCTTCCCCGGCTCCCAGGTACTTCTCATCATCCCGGAGCAGAGAGCCCGACACACGTGATCCAGTCCATCGACGTTTCAGCGGTTCTGCGTCACGCCGTGCGCGCCACCTACGCAGACCTCGTCACTCGCGCCACCGGTCGCGCCGTCCGCGAGCATATCGAGCAGGCCTACGCCGCCGATACCGGCGGCGTGGCACGGATGGACTTCACCGGCGTCCGGTGCATCGACTACTCCTGCGCCGACGAGATCGTGGCCAAGCTCCTGCTGGAGCGCATCCATGTGCTGGTGCTGCGCGGCTGCTCGGACGCACACCTGGAGGCGCTGGGTCCCGTGCTCGAAGGGCACGGCCTCACGGCCCTGCTCGAGCGGGCGGACGGGACGCTAGACGGCCTGGGCCGGCCGGAATCCGCCGCGGCGCTGCTGGATGAGCTCGTCGCCCGCCGGCTGGCCGCGCGCACGGCGGGGGGCGCGGTCGCGCTGGTCGCCGCGTGACACGCCGCCGGCTCGGACTCTCCACTCGCGCGATCCACGGCGAGCCGGAGCAGCGACCCGACTGGACGCCGGTCTCACAACCCATCTACCAGAGCAGCACCTTCACCAACCCGGTCGGTTCGGCCGAGGAGGTTCTCTACACCCGGTACGGCAACAACCCGAACCAGGTGCAGATCGGACGCCGGCTGGCCCGTCTGGAGGGCGCCGAGGCGGCGCTGTTCGTGGCGAGCGGCATGGGCGCCACCGCACTCGCGCACCTCGCCGTGCTGCGGCCCGGGGATCATCTGATCTCCAGCGAGTGGATCTACGGGGGCGTCCACAAGCTGTTCACCCAGGAATTCGGGCGCTTCGGCATCGAGGTGACCTTCGTGGATCCGCTGCGCTCGCGGGCCTGGAAGGAAGCGGTGCGCAAGAACACGCGGGCGATGTTCGTGGAGACGCCCACCAACCCGTTGCTGCGCGTCATCGACCTGGAGCCGATCGCCACGCTGGCGAAGGCCGAAGGGCTGGCTCTGCTCGTGGACTCCACCTTCGCGTCGCCGATCGCCTTCCGGCCTCTGGAGCACGGGGCCGACATCGTGATCCACAGCGCGACCAAGTACCTGAACGGCCACACCGATGTGATCGCCGGCGCCGTGGCAGGATCGGAATCGGTCGTGGAAGAAGTGCGGCGCCTGATGCAGCTGTGGGGCCAGGCGATCGATCCGCACGCGGCCTGGCTCATCGAGCGCGGCATGCGCACGCTCGCCATCCGCCTGGCGCGGCATTCCGCGACGGGCCTCGCGGTGGCGGAATGGTTCAGCCGCCAGCCGCAGGTCGCCGCGGTCCACTATCCGGGGCTGTCCTCGCATCGCGATCACAAGACGGCCAAACGGGTACTCGAGGGGTATGGCGGGATGCTGGGGCTCGAGCTCAAGGGCGGCGCGCGGGCGGCCGAGCGCTTCCTGCGGGCTCTGACGATCGCCGCGCACGCTCCGTCGCTGGGCGGCACGGAAACTCTGGTGTCGGAGCCGCGACTCACGTCCCACAAGAGTCTCACGCCCGACGAACGCGCCCGGGCTGGTATTCCGGACGGGTTCCTGAGATTTTCCCTCGGACTCGAGGATGCCGACGACCTCATCGCGGATTTCGCCCAGGCGCTGGCACAGCTCTAGGTGATCAAATTCACGAACGTCTTCAAGACGTACGCGAAGGGCGGCCTCGCACTCAAGGACGTTTCCTTCCATATCGCGAAGGGTGAGTTCGCCTTCCTCACCGGGCACTCCGGCGCCGGCAAGTCCACCGTCCTGAAGCTGATCTACGCCGACGAACACCCGTCGAGCGGCGAGGTGCGCGTCTCCGGGTACGACGTCACGAGCGTCAGCGCCCGCGAGGTGCCGCATCTGCGCCGCCGCCTGGGGATCGTGTTTCAGGACTTCCGGCTGCTGGAGGACCGCACGGCCGAGGAGAACGTGGCCTTCGCGCTCGAGGTGACTGGAGCGCGCCGCTCGGCGATTCCCGCGCGGGTGATGCGCGTGCTCACGCAGGTCGGACTCGCCGCGAAGGCGGGCGCCTACCCGCGGGAGCTTTCCGGCGGAGAGCAGCAGCGCGTGGCGATCGCGCGCGCGCTCGTGAACGAGCCGCAGGTGCTGCTGGCGGACGAGCCCACCGGCAACCTCGACGAGCGCGCCACGCGCGGCGTGTTCCAGCTGCTGCGCGACATCAATGCCAGCGGCACGGCGGTGGTCATGGCGACCCACGATCTGGAGCTGGTGCGCTCGGCCCCGTACCGCGTCATCGAGTTGCAGGACGGCGCCGTGGTGTACGACTCCGCGGTGGACGAAGCGGCGGCCGGAGACGCCCAGGCGTGACCCTGACCGTGCGCGAAGCGCTGCTTGCATTCCGGCGCGCGCCGCTCCTGTCGGCGCTGTCGGTCACCACCATCGCGTTCTCCCTGTTCGTGCTCGGGCTGTTCGGCCTGGTCGCCGTGAACCTCCGCCAGGCGTTGCGCGGCGTGGCGGAGCGCGTCGAGATCGTCGTGTACGTGCTCCCCGGCACGCCGATCGAGACGGTCACGCTGGCCGAGCAGGACATCGAGGCCTTTCCCGAAGTGCTGTCGGCCGACTACGTGTCGGAGGACAGCGCCCTGGCGCGGGCGCGGCGCGAGCTGGTGGAATTCCGCGATCTGCTGCGCGAGATGGAGCGCAACCCGCTGCCCTCCTCGATCGAGGTCAAGCTCAAGCCGGGGTACCAGGACGCGGCCCATGTCAATGCCGTCGCCGAGCGGTTGCGGGGCTTCAGCTTCGTGGACGACGTCCGCTACGGACGGGACTGGGTGGAGAAGCTGGACCGGCTGCGGGGGCTGGCAGCCGCCGTCGGCCTGGTGGTCGGCGCGGCGTTCGCCGTCGTCGCCGTGATCATCATCGGCACCACCATCCGCATGGCGGTGCTGCAGCGCAGCCGCGAGATCGCGATCATGCGGCTCGT
>DATGDE010000314.1:0-2084 GCA_035311125.1 Gemmatimonadales bacterium | reverse complement strand
GCCCGGGAGCTGGGCGCATCCCACACCATCAACCCGAAGGGGATCGAGCGGGTGGACAAGGAGGTCCGCAAGCTCACCGACGGCGGCGTGGACGTCGCCTTCGAGGTGGTGGGCAATCCAAAGACGATCGATCTCGCCTTCAACCTGGTCCGCAAAGGAGGCCGCCTCGTGGTGGTCGGCTATACACGCGACCCTGTGCCCCTCAACGCCGCCAGGCTGATGTTCTACGAGATGGAAGTGATAGGGAGCCTGGGTTGCGGGGCGGGAACGTATCCGGAGATCGTCGCGCAGGTGGCGTCCGGTCGCATCCGTCTCGATCCGATCGTAAGCGGGACGGTACCGCTGGATCGCATCAACGAGGGCCTCGACCACCTGCGGCGGGGCGAGGGCGTGCGGTGGGTGGTGACGCCGTGAGCGCCGATCCGATCCGCCGGTTCGAGGAAGAGCACGAGATCGCCCTCGCCGCCCTGGCGCGGCTCGAGCGAGCCGCCGACGCGCTGCGGGACGGCGAGCCCGTCGAAGTGCACTTCGCCACGGCCCTGGAGGTGCACGGGTTGCTGTGCGGCGCCGTACGGCAGCACAACGAGGACGAGGAGCGAGCGCTGTTCCCCGTGCTGGGGGAGGACGCCCCGCTCGGTCCGTTTCTGGAAGAGCACGGCAGACTCTGGAAACTGGAAGAGGATCTCGCCGCCTCCGTCGACCGCGGTGACCGGGAGGGCGTGGCGCGTGTGGCGCTCGAGATCGTGGATCTGCTGCGGACGCACATCCGGCGCGAGAACGAAGTGCTCTTTCCCATGGCGCGGGCGTTACTCGGCGCGGACGGGCTCGCGATGGTCGCGAGAGAACTCGACCGTCGCGTCAATGGAAGGTGACGTCGAGCCCGAATTCGAGGATGGTCTGCTTCCATCCCTTCAGGAGCGTCGCCCCATTCTGCTGGATGTCTCCGACCGATCCAAAGAGGAAATTGCCCACAGGCGTGAGCGAGATGTTGCGGCCGACGCGGAGGTCGTAGCCAGCGCCGATCGTAAATCCCACGCCGGTGCCGTCGGCCCCCGAGCCACTGTTAGTCGGGCTGATGTCGTAGAGCGCAATGCCGACCCCGCCCTTGAGAAACAGTCCCGACCGGACCATCGGATAGTAGTAAACGGTCGCCGTCGTATTGCCGCCGAGCTCGTCGAGTCCGTTGGCGGACTTCGTCCAGGCCACGATATCGCCGCCCAGCAGCACGTTCGGCTTGAGCGTGCCGCCGAGGCGTAAGTGGCCGGTGAAGCTGCTCTCGGAGTTTCTTGAGGGGCAGCCGCTGCATGAGGCGTCGAATGGCCCGTATCCCAGTCCGAACCCGATCCAGAAGCCGTCGCGCACCTGCGGATGCTGCGCCCATAGGGCGGGTGCTCCGAGAGCCAGCAGCATAGCTAGCGCCGCGCGGGCCTTCCCCATCGTGCTCATTCGACCTCCCCGTCAGCGTGAAGCCCTCATGAAGGCAGGCGGACCTCGCGTTCCCCGTCGAACCAGTGCAGCGCCTCCGACGCGGCCGAGACCGTGACCGTCGCACCGCGCTCGAGCGTCGCGGCCCCATCGATGCGTGCAGTCAACGGGACGCCGGACGCGTCGAGCGAGACTAGAGTCTCATTGCCCAGCGGCTCGATTTCCTGCACGCGCGCCGGGACGCCGCTGTCGCTGGCACCGCCGAGCCGCAGGTCCTCGGGCCGGACGCCCAGAATGACGCGCTGTCCCACCGGCAGAGCGACCGTCCCAAGCGGCAGGCGAAAGCCCGGCTGTTCGGCCTGGAAGGACGGAGGGCCGTCGGGAGCGCGCATGCCGCGCACCAGATTCATGGGTGGGGTGCCGAGAAACGTGGCGACGAACGTGTTCGCCGGGCGGCGATACAGCCCGAGCGGCGTGTCCACCTGCTGAACCCGCCCGTCCCGCATCACGACGATGCGGTCCCCCAGCGTCATCGCCTCGACCTGGTCGTGCGTGACGTAGATCGTGGTCGTGCCCAGGCGGCGGCGCAGCGCCGCGATGTCGCGCCGCATCTGCACCCGCAGCTTCGCATCGAGATTGGACAGCGGTTCGTCGAACAG
>DATGDE010000313.1:0-7944 GCA_035311125.1 Gemmatimonadales bacterium | reverse complement strand
GGGGCAGCTCATCGCGCTCTACCCCGAGAAGTACATCTTCGACGTGGCGGGCTTTCCGAAGGTGCTCTCCAAGGATCTCGTGAAGGGGTTGGCCGAGCAGGGGCTGCAATTCAAGTCGCCGGTGCACCTGGGCGAGAAGGTCATCGGCCTGCGCGAGGACGGGACCGCGGGCGCACCCCGCTTCACAGTCGTCACCGATCGCGACGAGTATCCGTCCCACTCGGTGCTCATCGCCGCCGGTATCGGGGCCTTCACGCCGCGCAAACTCCCCCTGAAGGACGCGGATCACTGGGTGGGGCGCGGTCTCCATGATCGCGTGCTCGATCCGCAGGTGTTCCGCGGCAAGCGGATCCTGATCGTGGGCGGGGGCGACTCGGCGTTCGACTGGGCGGTGAACCTGCAGGGGATCGCGACCTCGATCCTCATGATCCACCGGCGCGACGGGTTCCGCGCGCACCAGGCCACCGTCGCCCAGGTGCAGCGGCTCTGCGACGAGGGCAAGATGGCGCTGCGCACCTTCTGGGAGCTGCGCGCCATCGGGGGCAACGACGCAATCGAGCAGGTGACGATTTTCAACAACAAGACGAAGGAAGAAGAAACCCTGCCGATGGACTGCGTGATTCCGCAGCTCGGGTTCGTCTCCGCGCTGGGTGCCATCGCCGAATGGGGGCTGGATATCGAGAAGGGGGATATCCGGGTCGCCCAGACCATGGAGACCAACCGCGCCGGCATCTTCGCCGCCGGGGACATCGTGACCTATCCCGGGAAGCTGAAGCTCATCGCGACCGGCGTCGCGGAAGCCTGCATCGCGGTGAACCACGCCGTGCACTTCGTCAATCCGGCGGCGAAGGTCGACCCGGGTCACTCCTCCAACATGGCGATGTTCGGCCAGACGCCCGATTGAGCGGACAGCCATCGGCGGTCGGCCTGCTGATCGCCGGCGACTGAGGGCTTATTTCGTTCTTCCGATCTCCACCACGATCGAATCGATCTGCGCCAGCATCTCGCGCCCCGACACGGCGTGCGCGTTCGCCTCAATGCTGAACGCCAGGCGTCCTCCTCCGGGACGGTCGATGTAGCCCGACAGGGTGTTGACGCGGTCGATACTGCCCGTCTTCGCGACCACGGCGCCCTCGAGCGGCGTGCCCACGAAGCGGTGCAGCAGCGAGCCCGTCTGGCCGGAGCGGGGCAGGGCCGCGAAGAACGCCGCCCGCTTGGGGTGGCCGGCCATGTAGTTCAGCAACCGTGTGAAGGCTCGCGGCGACACGAGATTCCCTGCCGACAAGCCGGAGCCGTCCTCCAGGGCGAACGCGCTCGAGTCGATGCCCACCGAGTCGACCAGAAACCGGCGCTCCACCTCGATCCCGGCGTCCCACGACCCGGCGCCGCCCAGCTCCCGGCCCAGGATCTTCAGCAGCATTTCGGCGAACCAGTTCTGGCTGGAGTTGAGGATCGGGAAGACGATGTCGGCGATAGGACGGCCACGGTACTCCACGAGCGCCGGGGCACAGCACCGGGCCGCGCGGTAGGCGAGGGAGTCGGTCGTGCTCGTCGCGCCTCCTTCGACGGTGATGCCTTCCCGCTCCAGCGCGGCCGCCAGTGCGCGGGCCGTGTAGCGGTTCGGGTCGGGAAGGGCGAAGCTCTCGACCCAGGGCTTCCGTCCCCGCGCAGCGGTCCCCTCGGCCCAGATGTCCATCGTTCCCGGAGCGCGGAAGAAGTTGTCGCCGATCGTCGACCCGTTTCCCGCGGGGCCGGTGCGGGCCCGGTTCTCGAAGGTGAACAGCTGGAGATCGGGCGCCCAGGTGATCGTGGGCGGGTGGTCCACGGTATCCGACGGCGTGATGAGGAAGTCCACGCTGTTGTCGTGGAAGCCGAGTCCCGAGACGGGCGCCGCGTACCACCAGTTGAGATCGAACACGTTCCAGGCCGGGCGCACGAGCTGCGGCTCGAAGTAGCTGCCGTCGCCCACGATGTGGCCCGTGATGCGGCGCACGCCGCGGGCGCGAATCGAATCGGCGATGGCGTCGATCGCCGTGAAGGCCGAGTCGCAGGCGCCCGGGGCGAGGGTGTCGACGCCGTAGCAGCGTTCGGAGAAGGTCGGGTCGCCGCGTCCGTAGAGGATCAGGTCACCGTCGAGCACGCTGTCCTGCCGCACGCCGTTCACGTAGACGCTGGTTCGCACGCGGTAGTCGGCAGGCAGTAGGACCGTCGCGGCCGACGCGACGACGAGCTTCGTGTTGCTCGCGGGGACGAACAACCGGTCGGCGTTGCGCTCGTACAGGGTGCGCCCGCGCTCGTCCACCACCGCCACTCCCCAGGTGACCCGGTCGAACGGGCGCCGGTCGAGCAGGGCATCGAGCCGCCGGGCGAGCGAGCCGCGGCTGGGTCGGGCGGCCGTCTGAGCGACCAGGACGGGGGCCCAGAGGGCGCCGCTAATCGTGAGCGATACGAGGATCGGCTTTCGCATACAGCAGGTCCGCGACGAGGTTGACGAAGACGAACACTAGTGACATGAACAGGATGGCGCCCTGCACGGCGGGCAGGTCGCGCTTCTCGATGGCCGTCAGCACGTAGCGGCCGAGCCCCGGCCAGGCGAAGATCGATTCGGTCAGCAGGCTCCCCGTCAGGTAGTTGCCCGTATCGAGGGCGAGCACGGTGATGATCGGGATGAGGGCGTTGCGCAGCGCATGCCGCGTCACCACCGCGAGCTCGGAGAGTCCCTTGGCCCGGGCGGTGCGGATGAAATCGCTCGCCAGCGCCTCCCGCATCGCGCCCCGCGTCATCCGCACCAGCACCGCGACCGAGCGCATGCCGAGCGTCGCGGCCGGGAGCACGAGAAACGCGAGGCCTCCGGACCCGGAGGGTGGGAACCAGCGCAGCGTGACGGCGAACAGCAGCACCATCAGCAGCGCGACCCAGTACACCGGAAACGAAACGCCGAGATAGGCAAGCAGGCTCGCGGCCCGGTCCGCCGCGCCGCCGGGCCGGATCGCGGCCAGCACGCCGAGCGAGATCCCGGTGAGCGCGGCGAAGACCATGGCGGTGAGGGCGAGCTGGGCGGTCCGGGGAAACCGCTCCGCCAGGTCCTGTGCGATGGGCCTGCGGGTGATGTAGGAGCGGCCCAGGTCGCCGCGCAGCACGCCCCACACGTAGTGGCCGAACCGCTTCGGCAGGGGATCGTCGAGGTGCAGCTCGGCGCGGAGACGGGCGATGGTCGCCGAGTCGGCCCGCTCGCCCACCATCGCCTGGACCGGGTCTCCCGGTGCCACCTCGAGCAGCAGGAACGCGGCGACCAGCACGCCGATCAGGGTCGGGACGACCAGCAACAGCCGCCGGCCGACAACGCCGGTCACGGCCGGGAGGATGCGCGCCGCACCGCGGTCCAGCGCTGCCCGTTGAAGATCACCGGCAGATCCCACCCGGTGATCGACGGCGATTGGGCCCAGAGGTCCACCGGGAACCACAGGTACAGCCACGGCGCCGCCTGGTAGACGCGCTCGTCGATGGTGTGGTACAGGGCGGTGCGCGCCGCGTCGTCCTGCGTGCGGCGGGCGGTGAGGATCAGGGAATCGGTGACCGCGTCACTATAGAAGGCGTAGTTGCCGCCGGGGCCGAAGCTGGCGCTCGAGAACAGCGGATAGAGAAAGTTGTCCCCGTCGGGGTAGTCGGCCCACCAGTCGAGCAGCGCCATGTCGGCGTTACCGGCGCGCGCGGCTTCGCGCTGGCTCGGAGCGTCGCGACTGACGATCTCCACGCGGATGCCGACGGCTGCGAGATCCGACTGCACGGCCTGCGCCACCCGTCCCAGCGTCTCGTTGTCCGCCGTCCGCCAGAGCTGGAGGTCGAGGCCGCCGGCATGTCCCGCCTGGGCCAACAGCTGCTTCGCCCGCGCCGGGTCATAGGCGAACGCCGGCCGCGTCGTGTCGCCGCCGGCGAGGGTGGGCGGGATGGCGCCCCGTGCCCGGATGCCCCTGCCGCCCCACACGGTCGCCAGGATCTGGTCCACGTTCACCGCGTGGTTGATCGCCTGGCGCACCCGCACGTCGCGCAGCGCGCCGCGCCGCGTGTTGAGCGCGATGTAGGTGACGCGCAGGGCAGGCTTCTGCTGCAGCCACGCCGGGTGGCGCTCGCGCCAGCGCGCCGTTTCTCCGAAGGGCACCTCCACGACGTCGAGGCGGCCCGATTCGAACTCCGCGGCCCGCACCAGCTGGTCGGGGATGATGCGCACGACGAGGGAGTCAGCCTGAGGGGCGCCGCCCCAGTAGCCGGGGTTGCGCGCGAAGCGCAGCGCGTCGTCGTGCGCCCAGCGGGCGAAGCGCCACGGCCCGGTACCGTTGGGCTGCAGCGCGAGATCGCCGCCGGAGGCGACGGGGCCCACGATCGACGCGACCGGCATGGCGAGGAACTTAGGGAACACGGCGAGCGGCTGCGTCAGCGCGAGCGCCACGGACGAGTCGCCCAGGACCTCGATGCCGCGGACCTGGTCGGTCGCGCCCGCGGCATAGGCCGACGCGCCGTCGATCGGGAGCAGCGGCCAGGCGCGCCCGCCGGTCGACTTGGGGTCGAGCACCCGGAGGAAGCTGCGCCGTACGGCCTCGGGCGTGAGCGCCGAGCCGTCGTGGAACTTGACGCCGGGCCGCAGGTGGAACACGTACCGCATCCCTGCGGCGTCGACGCTCCAGCGATCGGCGAGCGCCGGCTGGAGTGAGGCGTCGGCGCCGAAGCGGGTGAGGCCGTCATACAGCAGCGTGACCATCTCACCGGTCGGCACGTCGGTCGAGAGGGCGGGATCGAGCGAGCGCGGATCGTAGCTCTCGTAGTAGACGATCGGGGCGGAGCCGCTGCCGCGCTCCGTGGTGCAGGCGGCGGGGGCAAACAGCAGGATCGCGAAATCCCGGAACCGGGGCATCAAGTTCGGTGTCGAAAAGGTTGACAGTCGGGGTAGTGGCCGGCCAACATACGGGGCCCTTCATACACCGTCAATTGCGTTGCTCGCCTCTCTTCGCTCTCGCCGCGCTGTGTGCGCCGGCGGTACTGATCCGCCCGCTCGCGGCGCAGCAGGAGCCGGAGCGGGTGGTGCGCCAGCTCGCCTTCGTCGGCAATCATGCGATCGACGATTATACCCTGAGCACCGTCATCGCCACGTCCAACTCGAGCTGGTTCGCCACCTCCTGGCTGGTGCGCTGGCTCGGGTTGGGCGCGAAGCGCTACTTCGACGATCTGGAGTTCCGGCGCGACGTCGTGCGCCTGATCATCTATTATCGCCAGAGCGGGTACATGCAGGCGGTGGTGGACACGAGCCTGCGACGCACTCCCCGGGACGTGTACATCACCATCCGGATCTTCGAGGGTCAGCCGGTGCGCGTCCGGCGCCTGGACCTGGACGGCATCGCCGGCATCGTGGACGACCGGTCGCTGCGACGCGCGCTGCCGCTCAAGGTGGGCGATCCCTTCAACCGCTTCCTCATGCAGGCCTCGGCCGACACGATGGCGGCGTGGCTGCGCAACCGCGGCTTCCCGTACAGCCAGGTGCTGCGCAACTTCGACGCCGAGGCGGGTGAGCTGGCAGCCGATGTCCGTCTGGAGGCCGTACCTGGTCCCTACATGCGCATCGGGAACGTCGTGGTCGAGGGTCTGCGGCGCGTGGATACCTCGACGGTGCTGCACACCCTTTCGGTGCACCCGGGGGAGCAGTACCGCGAGGACCTGCTGTACCGCAGCCAGCGGGATCTGTACGGGGCGGGGATGTTTCGCGCGGCGACGGTGGCCCTGCGGGACACCCTGCCGCCCGCGAACGGGGATTCGACGGTGGACGTGATCGTCCGCCTCGCCGAGGGGTCGCGACAGCGATTGGGGATCGGCGCGGGCTACGGCACGCTCGACTGCTTCCGCGCGCAGGCCGGGTGGTCGGCGTACGGCTTTCTGGGCGATGCGCGGGTGCTGGACCTGAGTGCGCGGCTGTCGAAGATCGGTGTCGGGGCGCCGCTGAACATGGGCTTCAAGAAGACGCTCTGCTTTCCTGGACTGCACGCTGACTCGACGACGTCCGACACCGTGAACTACAACGTCGCCCTCACCCTGCTCCAGCCGGCCTTCCTCTCCCCCAGCCACACGGCGAGCGCCGGGGTGTTCGCCGAGCGGCGCTCGGAAGTGAACACCTACACCCGGATCCAGGTCGGCGCCAACGTCGGGGTGACGTTCAACGCGCGCCGGCGCGTCCCGCTCGGCCTCGCCTACGTGTTGTCCCGGGGGCGTACCGAGGCCACCGACGCCAACTTCTGCAGCGTGTTCAACGTGTGCGACGACTCCACGCTGCGCTACCTGCGCAACCCGCACCGGTTTGCGTCGCTCACCCTGACCGCGGGGCTGCACACCGAGGACTTCCTGCTCGACCCCAGCCGCGGGGGACACGTCGGCATCACGCTGCTCCATTCCTCCCGCCTGCTGGGCTCCGACACCCTGTACGAATTCAACCGTGGCGAGCTGGAGGTCGCGCGCTACCTGTCGTTCGGCCGGCGCGGTGTGTTCGCCTGGCGCATCCGCGCCGGGGCGCTCGTGCCGACGCGCGTCACCGCCGCGGGACAGCGGGTGCAGTTCGTCCCACCCGAGCAGCGCTTCTACGCCGGCGGACCCAATTCCGTGCGCGGCTACGGGGCCAACCAGCTGGGGCCGCTGGTCTACGTGATCACCGACACCACCGACTTCACCGTCGCAGGCGGAGACACCGTCTACAACAGGGTCACGACGGCCCCGATCGGCGGCAACTCGCTGTTCCTGGCCAATGCAGAGCTGCGCGTGCCCGCGCCGGTGTTCCCCAATCGACTGCGGATCGCGGCTTTCGTCGATGTCGGACAGGTGTACCTGCAGCAGAATGACCTGTTCACCTTCCGCGCGTTGCGCGTGACACCGGGCATGGGCGTCCGGGTGACGACGCCGCTCGGCCCGATCCGCGTGGACGTCGCCTACAACGGCTATGACCGGGAGTCGGGCAAGCTGAAGTTGCTCGACGAGTCGGCGCAGACGCTGACGGACTACCGGCCCGCCTATCAGCCCAAGCGCTCCGGGTCGCTGCTCAAACGCCTCACCCTGCAGTTCGCCATCGGGCAGGTCTTCTGATGGTGCGGCGCAGCCTGAGCGTGGTGCTCTGGTCGCTGGTCGGCCTGCTGGCCGCCTTCCTGGGCGCCCTGTCCGCGCTGGTGGGCACGAAGGCGGGCCACGACCTGCTGACCAGGGTCTCCACCGCCGCGCTCGAGTCGGTGGTGGCGGGTCGCGTGGAGCTGGGGAGCACGTCCGGCACGCTGCTCACCGGCCTCGTGTACTCCGACGTGCGGCTGTACGACCACGACACGACCCTCGTCGCGTGGCTGCCCCGCGCCGAGCTCGACTACAACCTGCTCGATTTCGCGGCCGGCCGGATCGTGCTGCAGCGGGCCCGGCTCGAGCACCCCTATTTCAACATCGTCCAGCACAAGAACGGCCGCCTCAACCTCGAGGAGCTGCTGCATCTGGGCGAGCCGTCGGGGCCCAGCCACGGCCCCAAGCCGCTGGTGGTGCTGCGCAACGTCACGATCGTCGACGGAGACCTGGTGCTGCGGCTCCAGTCGCGCCCCGCACGCGGCGACTCGCTGGAGGAAATCGATGCGTTCGGGGCGGATGGGCGCCGCCGCGTGCGCCGCTTCCGGCACCTCACGGCGCACCTCGCCGCGTTCCGCATCTCGGCCCCCGGCCAGCGCGGGTTGCGCATCGACCTGAACAGCCTCGCCGTGGGAATCAGCGATCCCCTCGTCACGATCGCGGGCATGCGCGGTCAGGTCCTCATCGACGGCGATTCCCTACACGCCGACCTGCCGGAGGTCAGGCTTCCCGCCTCGCGCTTCTCGGTGCGCGGCGGCCTCGCCTGGCCGCACGACACGCTGTTCTACGATCTGATCGTCGGTGCCGATT